>NZ_JBEXCW010000003.1:0-253160 GCF_040605435.1 Streptomyces sp. NPDC005574 | reverse complement strand
ATGCGACAACGCGGCGTGGGGGTACCCCCGGCCGAAGGCTGGGGGAGCCGTGCCGGGCGTCGCGAGCCGGTGAACCTTTCCGGTCACGGCACTAGTAGGGCTTGGTCAGGTCCGTATTGGTGTGGGTATGTCGCGGTGGCAGGTGGGGCAGGCGCCGGTCCACAGGGCGAGGAGTGTCTGCAGCTCGCGGACGACCTGGTAAAGGCTCAGACCGGCGCCGTGTCTTTTGGGGCCTGGGCCAGTCGTTGCAGGGTGCAGAAGGCGTGCGCGACGGAGACGAGGGTGACGTGGTGGTGCCAGCCGTTCCAGGTCCGGCCCTCGAAGTGGGCAAGTCCCAACGCCTGCTTCATTTCCCGGTAGTCGTGTTCGATGCACCAGCGGAGTTTGGCGAGGCGGACCAGGGTGGTCAAAGGCATGCCGGAGGGCAGATCGGACAGCCAGTACTGCACCGGCTCACTCTCACCGGCGGGCCATTGGGCCAGCAGCCAGCACACGGGCAGTTCCGGGCCGTCGGTGTGCTGGCGGACCTCGCGTCCGGCGGGCCGGATGCGCAAGGCCACGAAGCGGGAGTACATCCGCTTGCGGCCAGAGCGGCCGGCGCTGGGCCGGGAGCCTTCCCGCCACTGCACCTGCCGGGCAGCATTCCGGCCCGCCGCGATGACCAGTTCCTTCACCGAGAGGGGCTTGTCGGGATACTTCGCCACCGGCGGGCGTCCGGTCCCCGAGTACGGCTCGGCCACCGGCACCGCGTCGGCAGGCTGGGCCGACAGCGTGGAAGAGATGCCCACCACGTAGTTCAAACCCCGTTCCTGCAGTCCGTGCCGGAACGCGGCGGCATCACCGTATCCGGCGTCCGCGACGGCCAGCGGCACCTCGATGCCCCAGGAGCGGGTCTCATCGAGCATGTCCAGGGCCAGCTGCCACTTCTCCACATGCCCGACGTCCTGGGGGATGCCGCAGGCCACGCGTCGGGCGACCTTGCCGGCGTCGGCTTTCGCCGAGGCGGGATCCCAGGTCGGGGGCAGGAACAGCCGCCAGTTGACGGCCGTGGAAGCACGGTCGGAGGCGAGGTGGAGCGAGACACCGACCTGGCAGTTGGTGACCTTGCCCGCGGTCCCGGTGTACTGCCGCGACACACACGCCGAGGCTTGGCCGTCCTTCAAAAACCCGGTGTCGTCGAAGACCAGGGCCTCGGGCCCGATCGCCTCCTCCATCCGCCAAGCGAGCTGGGCCCGGATGTGGGCCGCATCCCAGGGACTGGTGGTGATGAAGTTGGCCAGCGCCTGCCGATTGCCGTCCTCCCCGAGCCGGGCGGCCATCGGCTCGACCGACTTACGCTGCCCGTCGGTCAGCAGCCCCCGCAGATAGACCTGCCCCCACCGGCGCTGATCCTTACGCGCGAACGGCTCGAAGATTTCCGCCGCGAACGCCTCCAACTCACCACGCACCACAGCAATCTCGTCCGGAGTCACACACTCCTAACGCCGCACCCCACCCGAAGGACACGCACCACCGCAACCGACCTGACCAGGCCCTACTAGCGGCCCGCCTGAGGTCGGCAAGCCGCTAGAAGACCGACTCGACCTCGTCCATCCGGTCCTTCGGCACCGTCTTCAGCTCGGTGACCGCCTCCGCGAGCGGCACCATCACGATGTCCGTCCCGCGCAGCGCCGTCATCCTGCCGAACTCACCGCGGTGCGCGGCCTCCACGGCGTGCCAGCCGAAGCGGGTGGCGAGCACCCGGTCGTACGCCGTCGGAACGCCACCGCGCTGGACGTGGCCGAGGATGACCGGCTTGGCCTCCTTGCCGAGCCGGCGCTCCAGCTCGAACGCCAGCGCCGTACCGATGCCCTGGAAGCGCTCGTGGCCGAACGCGTCGATCTCACCCTTGCCGTAGTCCATGGAACCCTCGGCCGGGTGGGCGCCCTCGGCCACGCACACGACGGCGAACCGCTTGCCGCGGGCGAAGCGCTCCTCGACCATCTTCACCAGGTCGGCCGGGTCGAAGGGGCGCTCGGGCAGGCAGATGCCGTGCGCGCCGGCCGCCATGCCGGACTCCAGCGCGATCCAGCCCGCGTGCCGGCCCATGACCTCGACGACCATGACCCGCTGGTGGGACTCGGCGGTCGTCTTCAGGCGGTCCATCGCCTCGGAGGCGACCCCGACCGCGGTGTCGAAGCCGAAGGTGCGGTCCGTGGAGGAGATGTCGTTGTCGATCGTCTTGGGGACGCCGACGACGGGCAGGCCGGCGTCGGCCAGCATGCGCGCCGCGGTGAGCGTGCCCTCGCCGCCGATCGGGATCAGCGCGTCGATGCCGAAGTCACGCGCGATGTCGAGCGCGTTCTCGCAGGCCTCGCGCAGCCGGTCGCGCTCCAGGCGGGAGGAGCCGAGGATGGTGCCGCCGCGGGCGAGGATGCCGCTCACCGCGTCGAGGTCGAGGGTGCGGTAGCGGCCGTCGAGCAGGCCGGCGTAGCCGTCCTCGAAACCGATGACCTCGTCGCCGTAATGGTCGACCGCGCGGTGCACGACCGACCGGATCACTGCGTTCAGACCCGGGCAGTCGCCACCTGCGGTGAGAACTCCGATGCGCATCGTGCTGTGTCTCCTGCTCGCTGTTGAGACCGGTGAGCCAGGCCGATTGTTTCATGCCCCGCCCGGTGATGTCGCTTCCGTGTGGTGCGCCCCGTTCTGCCCCTTCCCGGCCCCTGTCCTGACGGGCGTCTTAACCAGGCCCAGAGGTATTGTCAAGAGGGTTCTGCTCACCTCGGTGGGCGATTTTTATGAGCCTCCACGCTCCCACTTCCCGCTCAAGACGAAACGGAGAGCACGCGTGACGCGCAGCGTGTACGTGACCGGTATCGACCGCGGCGACGGCCGCCAGGTCGTCGAGCTGGGGGTCATGGAGCTCCTGACCCGCCAGGTCGACCGGGTGGGGGTCTTCCGCCCCCTCGTCCACGACGGACCCGACCGCCTCTTCGAACTGCTGCGTGCCCGCTACCGCCTGTCGCAGGACCCGGCGACCGTCTACGGCATGGACTACCCGGAGGCGTCCGCGCTCCAGGCCGAGCAGGGCACCGACGAACTGGTGTCGGCGCTCGTCGACCGGTTCCACGTGGTGGCCCGCGACTACGACGTCGTCCTCGTCCTCGGCACCGACTTCGCCGCCACCCAGCTGCCCGACGAGCTGTCCTTCAACGCCCGGCTCGCCAACGAGTTCGGCGCGGCCGTCATCCCCGTGGTGGGCGGCCGGGGACAGAGCACCGAGTCCGTGCTCGCCGAGACCCGCAACGCCTACCGCGCCTACGACGGTCTCGGCTGCGACGTCCTCGCCATGGTCACCAACCGGGTCGCCCGGGACGACCGGGACGAGATCGCCCGCCGGCTCGACTCCCGGCTGCCCGTGCCCTGCTACGTCGTCCCCGACGAGCCCGCCCTGTCCGCGCCCACCGTCGCGCAGATCGCCCAGGCCCTCGGCGCGCGGGTGCTGCTCGGCGACGACTCGGGGCTCGCCCGGGACGCGATGGACTTCGTGTTCGGCGGCGCGATGCTGCCGAACTTCCTGCACGCCCTGACCCCGGGCTGCCTGGTCGTCACCCCGGGCGACCGCGCCGACCTGGTGGTCGGCTCGATGGCCGCGCACAGCGCCGGCACCCCGCCGATAGCGGGCCTGCTGCTCACCCTGGGGGAGGTGCCGAGCGAGGAGGTGCTCACCCTGGCCGCCCGGCTCGCGCCCGGCACCCCGGTGCTGTCGGTGGCCGGCAACAGCTTCCCGACCGCGGCCGAACTCTTCTCCCTGGAAGGGAAGTTGAACGCGGCCACCCCGCGCAAGGCGGAGACCGCGCTCGGGCTCTTCGAGCGGTACGTGGAGACCGCGGGGCTGCTGAAGCGGGTGTCCACGCCGAGCAGTGACCGGGTGACGCCGATGATGTTCGAGCACAAGCTCCTCGACCAGGCCCGTACCGACCGGCGGCGGGTGGTGCTGCCCGAGGGCACCGAGGCGCGCGTGCTGCACGCCGCCGAGGTGCTGCTGCGGCGCCGTGTGTGCGACCTGACGCTGCTCGGCCCGGCCGACCAGATCCGCAAGAAGGCCGCCGATCTCGGCATCGACCTGGGCGGGACCCAGCTGATCGACCCGGCCACCAGCGAGCTGCGGGACTCCTTCGCCGAGAAGTACGCCCGGCTGCGCGCCCACAAGGGGGTGACGGTGGAACTGGCCTACGACGTCGTCTCCGACGTGAACTACTTCGGCACGCTCATGGTGCAGGAGGGTCTCGCCGACGGCATGGTGTCCGGTTCGGTGCACTCGACGGCCGCGACCATCCGCCCGGCCTTCGAGATCATCAAGACCCGGCCGGACGCGGGCATCGTCTCCTCCGTCTTCTTCATGTGCCTCGCGGACAAGGTGCTCGTCTACGGCGACTGCGCGGTGAACCCCGACCCCGACGCCGAGCAGCTCGCCGACATCGCCATCCAGTCGGCCGCCACCGCCGCGCGGTTCGGTGTCGAGCCGAGGATCGCGATGCTGTCGTACTCGACCGGCACGTCCGGCTCGGGGGCCGACGTCGACAAGGTGCGGGAGGCGACCGGGCTGGTCCGCGCCCGGCGGCCCGACCTGAAGATCGAGGGCCCCATCCAGTACGACGCAGCGGTGGAGCCGACGGTCGCCGAGACCAAGCTGCCGGGCTCGGAGGTCGCCGGCCAGGCCACGGTGCTGATCTTCCCCGACCTCAACACGGGCAACAACACCTACAAGGCCGTGCAGCGTTCGGCCGGCGCGATCGCGGTCGGGCCGGTGCTCCAGGGCCTGCGCAAGCCGGTCAACGACCTGTCCCGGGGCGCGCTCGTCCAGGACATCGTCAACACCGTCGCCATCACGGCGATCCAGGCCCAGTCCCAGAACCGGCCCGGGGCTCAGTCCCCCAGCGAGAAGGCGACCGACCAGTGAGCGCGACCCGCGTCCTCGTCCTCAACTCCGGCTCCTCGTCGGTGAAGTACCAGCTGCTCGACATGCGCGACAGCAGCCGGCTGGCCGTGGGGCTCGTCGAGCGCATCGGGGAGGCGAGCTCCCGGCTGTCGCACACGCCGGTGGCCCGGGGCGGCGGGAGCCGCGAGTGGACCGGCCCGATCGCGGACCACGACGCCGCCCTGAAGTCCGTGGCGCAGGAGCTGGCCAAGGACGGGCTGGGACTCGACTCGCCCGAACTCCTCGCCGTGGGGCACCGGGTGGTGCACGGCGGCAAGCGGTTCACCGCGCCGACCGTCGTCGACGAGCGGGTGCTCGCCGAGATCGAACGGCTGATCCCGGTGGCGCCGCTGCACAACCCGGCGAACCTGACCGGTATCCGTACCGCGCGGGCACTGCGGCCCGACCTGCCCCAGGTCGCCGTCTTCGACACCGCCTTCCACACCACGATGCCGGAGTCGGCCGCCCGCTACGCGATCGACGTGGAGACCGCCGACGCGCACCGGATCAGGCGGTACGGATTCCACGGGACCTCGCACGCGTACGTGTCGCGGGCGACCGCGGAACTGCTCGGCAGGGCGCCCGAGGACGTGAACGTGATCGTGCTGCACCTCGGCAACGGGGCGTCCGCCTCCGCCGTGCGCGGCGGCCGGTGCGTGGACACCTCCATGGGGCTCACGCCGCTGGAGGGGCTCGTGATGGGTACGCGCTCCGGAGACATGGACCCGGCCGTCATCTTCCATTTGATGCGAGTTGGCGGAATGTCAACGGACGAGATCGACACTCTTCTCAACAAGAGGAGCGGTCTCATCGGTCTGTGCGGGGACAACGACATGCGGGAGATCCGCCGCCGGGTCGACGAGGGTGACGAACAGGCCGCGCTCGCCTTCGACATCTACATTCACCGCCTGCGGAAATACATCGGCGCCTATTACGCGGTGCTCGGCCGGGTGGACGCGGTCGCCTTCACGGCCGGGGTCGGCGAGAACTCGGCGCCGGTGCGGGAGGCTGCGGTGGCCGGTCTCGAGGGGCTGGGCCTCGCGGTGGACGACGGACTGAACGCCGTACGCGGCGGCGGGCCGCGGCTGATCTCACCGGCGGGGGCCCGGGTCGCGGTGGCCGTGGTGCCGACCGACGAGGAACTGGAGATCGCCACACAGACCTACGCACTGGTCGGAAAGGGCCGCTGAGGAATTACACGTCAGTAACACGCCTGAGCGCAGACCCGCCCATTTGTATCTTCCACCAGACGGAATATTCCGTAGCGAAACAAACCGATAGGATCGCCTCATGCGCCGTTCGAAAATCGTCTGTACTCTCGGCCCCGCGGTCGACTCCCACGAGATGCTCGTGTCCCTGATCGAAGCCGGCATGAACGTGGCCCGCTTCAACTTCAGCCACGGCAGCCACGCCGAGCACCAGGGCCGGTACGACCGGGTCCGGGCCGCCGCCAAGGAGACCGGCCGGGCCATCGGTGTCCTCGCCGACCTCCAGGGGCCGAAGATCCGCCTGGAGACCTTCGCCGAGGGGCCGGTCGAGCTGGAGCGCGGCGACGAGTTCGTCATCACCACCGAGGACGTGCCCGGCGACAAGCAGATCTGCGGGACGACCTACAAGGGCCTGCCCGGTGACGTCTCGCGCGGCGACCAGATCCTGATCAACGACGGCAACGTCGAGCTCAAGGTCCTGGACGTCGAGGGCCCGCGGGTGAAGTCGATCGTCATCGAGGGCGGTGTCGTCTCCGACCACAAGGGCATCAACCTGCCCGGTACGGCCGTGAACGTCCCGGCGCTGTCCGAGAAGGACATCGACGACCTGCGCTTCGCACTGCGCATGGGCTGCGACCTGGTCGCCCTGTCCTTCGTCCGGGACGCCAAGGACGTCGCCGACGTCCACCGCATCATGGACGAGGAGGGGCGCCGCGTCCCCGTCATCGCCAAGGTGGAGAAGCCGCAGGCGGTGGACAACATGGAGGACGTCGTCATGGCGTTCGACGGCGTGATGGTCGCCCGTGGCGACCTGGCCGTCGAGTACCCGCTGGAGCGGGTCCCCATGGTGCAGAAGCGCCTCGTCGAGCTGTGCCGGCGCAACGCCAAGCCGGTGATCGTGGCGACCCAGATGATGGAGTCGATGATCACCAACTCCCGCCCGACCCGCGCTGAGGCGTCCGACGTCGCCAACGCGATCCTGGACGGCGCGGACGCGGTCATGCTGTCGGCGGAGTCGAGCGTGGGCGCGTACCCGATCGAGACCGTGAAGACGATGTCGAAGATCGTCGTCGCGGCCGAGGAGGAACTGCTCTCCAAGGGCCTGCAGCCCCTGGTCCCCGGCAAGAAGCCGCGCACGCAGGGCGGTTCGATCGCCCGCGCCGCCTGCGAGATCGCCGACTTCCTCGGCGGCCGGGCCCTGGTGGCCTTCACCCAGTCCGGCGACACCGCCCGCCGGCTGTCCCGCTACCGCGCGACCCAGCCGATCGTCGCCTTCACCACGGACGAGGACACCCGCAACCAGCTGACCCTGAGCTGGGGCGTCGAGTCGCACATCGTGCCGTTCGTGAACAGCACCGACGAAATGGTCGACATGGTCGACCAGGAGATCGCCAAGATCAACCGCTTCAGCCCCGGCGACGTCCTCATCATCACCGCCGGCTCACCCCCCGGCGTCCCGGGCACCACGAACATGCTCCGGGTCCACCACCTGGGTGGCGGCGCCGGCTCCAAGTAACCGACGCGCAAAAGCCGTTGTACGACACTGAGGGCGCCCTCTGAACAGGGGGCGCCCTCGGTTTTCTCGGTGGACTAAATCACGCCGTCGACGGGGCTCCCACGGTGTCCCGCAACCATGCGTTGTCGCGGAGTTCCGGGTGGGCCGTGGTGATCAGCCGGAACGCCTCGGCCTTCGCCTGGTCGGTGAGCTGCTGCAGCTCGAACCAGGTCAACTCGGCTCTGGCCAACGGCCACTCCGTCGCAAGGCTGACAGCTGTCCCCTCCCGGCTAAAGGAGTAGGCGTGCTGGGTGAGGCTGCTCTCGACCGCGGCGTCGCTCCTGGTCTCCAGTTCGCGCTTCGCGTGGTCCAGCATTAGAGCGATGTCGACCACAGGTTCTCCCAGCAGTCTCACGCTGAGGTCCACACCGTGGATCTCAAGCCGTAGGTCGGCCTTGAAATACTTCAAGCAGAAGTCCGAAGCATTCAGGGTTGGATTGGGTGGCCGCCAGGAAGACGACCATGAGACGTCTTCCGGGCGAGGCTCGAAGAAGAAGGTGATCATATACCCGAACTTCCTCTCACCAAATGTTCTTGGGCATCGCGGTCACCAGGTTGCCGTTCTCGTCCACGATGAGCCGGATGCCGTTCTGGCCGTTCACGCCCGTCGTCACTTCGTCGAATGGATAGTCGATGTAGTTACCTCCACGGGTGTCACTTTTCGCCCTGGAAACCTCACGCCCGAACTGCGCGGCCTCCTCAATCAGCTTCTTGAGCTTGCCAGCATCGATTCCCTCGGCAAACACGTTCCCCATGTCGCCCGCCTCGTGATATTTGCCTCCCCACAGGTGCTGGTCACGGATGTGCTTCAGTGCGCCGTCAGTGATCGTGCGGCAACTGATGTTGTGAACCAGCAGAGGACTGGCCCCCGCCATCACGTAGTAGGAGTGGACGCCCTCCACCGTGAGGTCGTACGTGACCTGCGGCTTCGTGTACGAGGCTACGCCGACCACCGTGACGGTGCCGTGGCCCAGGGTCTGCAACTGGTGACCTGCCGAGAGCCGCCCGGCGTCCGTCCATGCCCCGGTGGTCAAGTCGTAGAACGGGTGGTTCGACGTGCCGGCGATGGTGCGCAGTCCGCTCGTCGTGGCGACGGTCACTTCGGTGAACCGGGTGTCGCTCGTAGTGCGGTGCGTCAGCGCGACGCCGTGCCGCTCAGCGGTGGTGGCGCCAGGCTTCGCGTTGAGGACCTGCTCCCCGGCGGTGACGTTCTCGATGGCGCGAAGGCTGCCGTCGGCCATTTTGACCTTGGTGCCCCCCACGAAGCTGTGCTTCAGGCAGAACGACACGCCCCTGGCGAGGCGGGCGTCGATGATGACCTTCAGAGCCTTTATGGTCTTCCGCGCCTTCGACGCCCCTTCGAAGAACTTCGCGATCCCAGTGCTGACGCGCAGGATGGCCTTGGCGACGGCCGGCGCCTTGCCTATGAGGGCAACAATGCTCACGGCGTTGACCAGGGTCCACAGACAGCTCTCGACATCCGGGGCGGAGAAGCACTTCTTGGCGTCTTTGACCCCCAGCAGGTCAAGAAGGATCTCGCCTCCGTTCGCCTTGGCCCAGTCGATGACGTCCTGGTTGGCGGCTGCCATGGCCTCGCGGTACTGGTCGACGCACTGCTGTCCGCACTCGGCCAGCAGCGCTGCCTCCTCATCCTTGGTCAGGACGTACTCGGCGGTCGAACCGCCTGCCTCCACGATCTCCTCGCGGTCCTGCTTGGCCCGTTCCCGGTCCTCGGCCTCCGCGCGGGTGGCCGCCTTGTCCGCCTGGTCCGCGTAGGTGTCGGCTCGGGACGCCGCACCCTCGGCGGCGGTGGCGTCGCTCTCCGCCTTGGTGGCCGTCCGGTCGGCCGCCGACGCGTCCTGCTCGGCGCTGGTGGCGGCTGATCGGGCACTCGACGCGTCCTTCTCCGCCTCCGTGGCGGAGTTGTCGGCCTGGGCGGCCGCCGACTCGGCGTCGTTCGCAGCGAAGTTGGCGTAGAAGGCGTCGGTGCCCGCCTGCTCGTCGTACTTCTGGGCGTTCGCGTCGGCCTTCTTCGCAGCTGCCGCGTCGGTCGCCGCCGCGGCTGCGGAGGCGTTGGCCGCCGCGGCGGAGTTGACCGCCTGGACCGCGTACTCGGCGGCGTCGGCCGCCGCCTGGAGGGCGATCTTCGCGTCACCGGCGGCCTTGTCGGCGAGCGTCTTGGCCTGCGCCGCTGCCTTCTTCGCCTCGTCCGACTTGGCCTTGGCCGCGGTGGCCTGCTGCTCGGCGAGTGTCTTGGAGACCTGGCCGATCAGGACCGCGTACGCCGCCGAGGCGTCGGTCTCGCGGTACGGGGAGCCGATGGTGATCGCCTCGTCGGCCGCCTTGGTCACCGCGGTCGCGGCGTCCCGGGATGCCTGCGCGTACTGCGCCGTGGCAGTTGCGTATCCGGCAGTCTTCGCCGACCACGCGGCCGTCTTGGCGGCCTCGACCACCGCCGCGGTGGCCTCCTTACGCGCGGTGGTCGCCGCGGCTTGGGCCTTCTTGGCCTCCGCGTCCGCCTTCTTGGCGTTGTCCTTCGCGGCCGCGGCCGCGTCGATCGCATCGGCCGCGGCGGCGTGCGCAGTGGCGGCGGCCGCGTGCGTCTTCGCGTACGCCGACTCGGCCGCTTCGGCAGCGGAGCGGGAACGCTTGGCCGCGCCTTCGGCACGGGTGGCCGCCGCACGGGCGTTCACGGCCGCCGTGGTCGCCTCGTTTGCCGCCGTACGGGCCCGGGTCGCCGCTCCGGCCGCCTCGTTGGCGGCGGTACGGGCCTCCGTGGCCGCCTGCCGGGTCTCACCCGCGGCCGCGGTGCCCTCGGCGGCCGCGGCCGCGGACTCCAGGGCGGCGGCCCGGGACGCGGTGGCGTTCTTCTCCTGCTCGGCCTTCACCGCCTGGTTGCGTGCCGTGAACGCGCGCGCTTCTGCGTCCTCGGCTGCTGCGAGTTTCTCCGCCGCGGTCGAACCCGCGGTCTCCGCGTCGGTACGGGCCTGTCTGGCCTTCTCCTGCTCGCCTCGCGCCCGCTCCTCTGCTGCGCCTGCCTTCGCCCGTTCGCTCGCCGCGTTGTCGCGTTCGCGCTCAGCGGTGGCCTTCTCGGCCTCCGCGATGCCGCGCTGCCGCTTCGCTTCGGCGGCCTGGGTCTTGGCAGTCTGCTCCGCCTTCTCGGCGGTCGCGCGGGCGGTCTTCGCGGTGGCGGCGTTGGCCGCGGCGTCCGTGGCCAGCTTGGCAGCGGACTCAGCCGCGGCCTTGGCCTGTGCCTTCGCCTCGAGAGCCGCCGTTTTGCGGAACTCCGTGTTCAGCGCGTGCGTTTGGGTCTTCGCCAGTGCAAGCAGCGTCTGGGAGTCCGCCACAGTGGCCTTGGCCGCGTTCGACGCCGTCAGCGTGGCCTTCGCCGCCGCCTGGGTGGCAGCGGCCGAGGCCTTCGCCACCTGCACCGACTGCTGCGCGTACAGCAGGCCACGCCCACGCGGCAACTTCGCGGCGTCGGCGATCGCATACGCCTTCGTCTGCTGGGTTGCCGCCGTCTCAGCGGCCGTCTTGGCCCGGGTGGACGCCGCATCCGCCACGGCAACCTGCGCGGCGGCCTTGGTCTTGGCCGCGTTCAAATCCGTCGCGGCCTTGGCGAGCTCGGCCTTCGACGGGTAGAGGGCGGAGTTCTTGTTCGCGGCCCAGTACTTCTGCCAGTACAGGATCTGGTCCGCCTGCCAGGCTTGCCGGACCGCCTCCAACATGGCGCCGGTGGCGACCCGTGTCTCCTTCGACGCGGCGACCTCGGCGGTGACTATCGCCGTGCGTTGCTCGGCCTGGCCCGAGTACTCCGCTTCCCACTCCGAGTACGCCTGTACGACCGGACCTGTCAGCGCCCTGTACTGGTCGATCGGGTTAGCGCTGTCACAGGCCGACCAGGCCGTCTTCAGCGCCTCGACCTCGGTACGGAACTCCAGCGAGTCCGGCTCCGGGGCCTTGGTCGGGAAGCCACCGAAGCGCAGGAAGGTCGCGACATCGTTGGCCGAGGAGTAGCCCAGATTGCTCGTGTCGAGCAATTCCCGCCCGGCGGCGTCCTTGTATGTGGCTGCCCACGCGTCGCCGCCGGTATCGAAGGCGTCAAGTACCTTCCGGGCCTGTTCCAGCGAGGCCTGGCCCGGCCTCGGCGTCGGGTTCTCCGATGCCTTGTTGTAGAGATCCTGCTGGGCACCGAGGGTGAAGGTGACGATGTCCTTGCCGAACTCGGGTGCCCAGTAGTCCCGGCCTCCCTGGGAATTCACCGAGGCGTACGGCTTGTTGGCGGCGTTCAGCTTGTCCTGGCGGTCCTGGAGAGCATGCAGATCCGCGGTGCCCGCGTCCCAGTCCCGCAGGGCGGCCTGGCTGAGTTCGCCGCCGACGGTCCACTCCGTGAGGACCCTGTGCAGTTCCGCGTCCGACCCGGCGAGTTTGGTCCCCGCGTACGTCTTCGTCTCGGGCCCGCCGAAGTGCACGGCGCGTGCCACCTGGCAGCGGTCCTTCCGAGCCTGGGCCCCGAGGCTGATGCGGAAGGTGCGTTCATAGGGGTTGGCGGGGTTGTCCCCCGGTTCGTCGGCGCTCGCGGGAGCGGCGGAGACGAGTCCGCCGAGCAAGGCCGTAGCGGTCGCGAGCACGACCCCTGCGAATCCTCGCGGTAAGTGCACGGCTCGGGATCGTCCATGGGGTGTTCTTCGGGCCGTTCGCATGTCGATGCCCTATCTGAGTGGTCAGCCCGGATAGTCGGTCCTGTCCGCAAGAGAAAAAGGCGCGACGATCGCCGGCCGAGGCCGATCGGCGATCGTGCCGACTGGCCTGCCGGGTAGGAAAAAAATCGGACGTAGAGAGATTTCGTCCATGTCACGTGCGGTCAACACGCGCCCCCCGCGCCCCTCCCCAGGGACCTGATCATCATGGCATTGGCGAAGCCTTTGCGGAACCCTTGATTCACCATTAGGTTTCGCGACCCATCCCTGCGCTGTTGCGAGGAGATGGGATCCGGCCTCCTCATCGCCCGCACGCGACTGTGCCCCGCCGGGTTCAACTCCCGGCGGGGCACAGTCTTTTGCGGCTCCCGGAAAGGTTCGCGGGGTGACGACGCTCAGTCGATGTACTGGTGCAGCCCCGGGATCGTCAGCGTGCCGCCGAACTGGCCGGCCTGCTGGACCTTCACGTTGGTGAACACGATGTACGGGATGTTCAGCGGCGGCGGGCTCTTCACGCTGAAGGTGAGCGGTATCAGCCCGAACAGGTTCCCCGAGATGCTCTCGGTGTACATGACCGTCTTGCCACCCTCGATGGTGGACTCTTTACCCTTCGCCGACTGGACGTGGTACGTCTTGCCGGACTGCTCGTCCTTCACCGTCTGGTGCAGGTCGACGATTTTCGTGCCGCCGGATATGACGTACTTCAGGACTTCCTTGACCTTGCCGCTGGCCGTCCGGACCTTGACTATGCCCTGGTAGTCGGCGCCGTTGAGCGTCAGTGAACTGGCGTTGAGGTACCAGGGGTCGTCGGGCAGCAGGATCGTGTTGTCGACTGCGCCCGTGTCGTCCGAGGCGGCCTCGCAGTCGTCGGCCTTCGCGGTGGAGCTCGCGCTCGCCGAGGGACTGGGGGACGCGGTGGCGGCCGCGGCCGTGTCCTCGGCCGTCTTGGTGGTGTCCTCGGCTGCCTTCGACGCCGTGCCAGTCGTGTCCTTCACGGTGTTCTTCACCGTGTCGGTGACCTTGTCGGTCGTCTCCTTCGTCTCCTTGGCGGCGTCGGAGGAACCGGTCGGCGTGTCCTCACCGGCGCTCTCGGAGGCCGACGGGGTCGGGCTCGCGCTCGCACTCTCGGTGGCGCTCTTGTCGCCACCGATGAGGATGTCACCGATCGTGTCGCCGATGGTGTCGAGGATGTTCTTGCTCGTCTCGGACGCCGCCGGAGTCGGCGTGGCCGTGTCGCTGCCGCCGCTCGACGTCGACTTGCTCTCCGAGGCGGACGGCGTGGGGTCGGCCTTGTCGTCGGAACCTGAATCCGACGAGGAGTCCTTGCCCGGGTCCGTGGCGCCCGCGGAGGGCGTCGCCGACGGGGTCGGCTCGGCCGTGTCGCCCTTGTCCGGCGACTCCGACGCGTCGTCGCTCGCCGAGTCGGAGGGCGACGGCGAGGCGGAAGCGGAGGCGTCGTCCGTCATGGTGGCGACGCAGTCCTTGAACTCGTCGGCCAACTTGCTGTTCGACGCCGGCTGGTCGTCCGCGTTGGCGAGCGTGGGCGTGAAGCCCATTCCCATCAGAACCGCCGTCGGCATCGCCGCCAGGGCTATCGCCTTACCGGCAGGCACGTGGAACCTGGTGAACAGCGGCTTCCTGGGCGCGGCGTGCCGCGGCCCGGTTCTCACACGGGACGCGTCCACGTCAGTCCCGTGGGTCACCTCGTCAGCCGGCACTGTGCCTCCCGTATGCCCCGGTCCCCGGGCTCGTTCCTGACAGATCGTTCGGCTCGTCCACCCCGCCGGTCTCCTTGGTGAAGACCGGGCCCTCGCTGTGCGGGGCCGCCGGGGTGTCGTACTCGGGAGCGCCGCCCTCGGGCGCCGTCTCCTGCGGAGCACCGCCCGTCTCGCCGGTCCCCTCCGCGGGCTGCTCCTCGGGCGGCACGCCCGGCGCCCACGCCACGGCCATCGCCCCGCCGATCAACGCGAAGAGGAAGCCGACGATGAAGCCACCGAAGTTGGAGACGGGGAGGGAGACCAGACCGAGCAGGATCGCTGCGACACCCGCGAACGTGCGCACGTGCTTCTGGAACCAGAGGGTGGCGCCGAGGACGACGAGCAGCACGCCGATGATCAGGGATCCGGCGCCCGCCGTGGTGGCCATCGCGACGGTCAGGCCACCGAGCTTGATGTGCGCATACGGGAAGTACATGATCGGAAAGCCGCTGATCAAGACGAACAGCCCCGCCCAGAACGGGCGGGTGCCCCGCCAGGCGCGGAACTGCTGCCTCCGACGGGCGAACTGGCCGGGCGCGGCAGGACTCTCAGCGCTCATGGAAAACAGCTCCCTGGTGCGGCGTTGCTCTTGATGAGGGTGTTTCGCGATGAAGAAGGTGGGGGATGTGAAGGCGACTGGCGGAAGATGGCAGGCGGGGGACCGTAACGGCTCCCCCGCCCATCACTGAGCGCCTAGTAGCACTCGACTCCAGCGCCGCTGCCCCAGCTCAGCCCCATGTGGAGGTCGGAGAGCTTGAAGGTGCCGGCCGTGGTGGCCCACGCCGTCTGCTTCACATCGGTCAGCACGGCCTTGTCGGCCTGCTGGGCGAACCCGAACGGGTTGGCCTTCTCCCCGCTCTTGGGCTTCGGGGTGTTCCCGCTGGTGGTCCCAGCCGGGACGCCGATGTTGATGCCCGAGAACACGGCATCTTTCGCATCGAGGTTGGCGACATCGATGTAGATCTGGTCGGCCGCGACATCCGTGCCCTTGTCACCCGCGGTCAGCTTCAGGGTGACCGACTTGTTCAGGAACGGAATCGGGGTGACCACGGACTGACACATGTCGGTGATGGTGGCGTGACTGAACGCCGAAACCGACACCGGGTGCGCCTCGTCCTTGCCCTCAAGACTCTTGCCCGAGTCTATGGAGCCGTACTGGTTCATGTCGTAGCCGACGAGCTGGCCGGCCCGAACCTTGAACTCCTGTCCCGACACACTGAACGACGCGGCAAGCGCACCCTGAGCCAGGGCCACACCTATACACGCCGTAGCGGCGACGCTGGGCACCATGACCACAGCGAAGCGCTTCCATCTGGTCCCGCCACGCACCTGGGACTCCATATTTCCTCCTTCTCGGACGTACATCTCCTGGCCCTGACTGCCCCTATCGACAGACGGCTCAGCCGGGCAGGGATGGGAGAAGTGCTACGTCCTCGGGAAGGAGAGCGCCTGTACTCGACGGCGCGAACGCACCCGAATCACCGGCGATCACCCCCGAGCGACAACCACTGGTCGCGCCTGACACGCATCACGCACAACCTTGCTGGACAGGCTCCGCCGGACGGCGAAGACCCCCCTGCCCAAGAGCCGACGCCACTGCCGTCGACCCTGCCCGGTGGGGACCCTGGTTCCCGTGGACCCAACCGGCTGTCGGGGTACGCGAATGGACCGAGCGTCGCCGATCGTGGTGCATTCTCGGCGCCCGCACAAGGGGGTTCGTTACTCGCTAGTAACGGCCGGATAACCGAACAACGACCCGCTGGTCTCGGCCGACGACGCTCGGTGGCAGAGAAGGGGAGGACAAAACTGTTGATGAATGGACAGAGTCCGACAGATCAACGGCAATAACTTACTTGCAGTAACAGCGGCCGCGTTTACCAAGTTTTGGTAAAGCGCGGCCGCTGGGACAGTCCGTCGGCAGATCTTTCACGCGGGCACCACATGCCCGCGTGTTTAACGACTGGTCAGAACCGGGCTCGCGCCCCGCTCAGAACACCCGCTCCGACCCGCTCAGAACAGAGCCCTCGCGAGCGCCCGGCGAGCCGCCGCCACCCGCGGGTCGTCCCCGCCCACGACCTCGAACAGCTCCAGGAGCCGCAGCCGTACGGCGTCCCGGTCGTCACCCGCCGTACGCCGGACGGTCTCGATGAGCCGCCCGAACGCGTCCTCCACGTGACCGCCCACCAGATCCAGGTCGGCGGCGGCGATCTGCGCCTGCGCGTCCGCCGGCTTCGCGGCGGCGTCCTCACGGGTCCGCTGCGGGTCCAGACCCTGCACCCGCAGCAGCAACTCGGCCTGCGCGAGACCCAGTTTCGCCTCCGAATTGCCCGGATCGTCACTCAGCACGTTCCGGTACGCCTGTACGGCGCCCCCGAAGTCCCCCGCGTCCAGGGCCTGTACGGCGGCCTCCAGCAGGGCGTCGTGCGGCCCCGCGGGCACCACGGGAGCCGCCTGCACGGCGCCCGGCGCGGCGTCGGCGTCGACCGTCAGGCCGGTGAGGCCGAAGCGTTCCTCGGCGACCTGCACCAACTGGTCCAGGGTCTCGCGGATCTGCGCCTCGCCGGCGGCCCCCTGGAAGAGCGGCAGGGCCTGGCCGGCCACCACCGCGAAGACGGCCGGGATCCCCTGGATCCCGAACTGCTGCATCAGCATCTGGTTGGCGTCGACGTCGATCTTGGCAAGGACGAAGCGCCCGTTGTACTCGAGGGCCAGCCGCTCCAGGACGGGGCTCAGCTGCTTGCACGGCTCGCACCACTCGGCCCAGAAGTCGATGACGACGGGCACTTCGGTGGACCGCTGGAGGACGTCGAGCTCGAACCCGGCCTCGTCGACGTCGGAGACGAGGTCGGCCGGGGAGACGGCTCCTCCCCCGCCCTGCCGGGCCGCTTCGGCGCGCGCCTGCTCCGCCTTCGCCTTGGCCTCCTGGGCCGCCTTCACCGCGGCGAGGTCGACGACTCCGCTCATGGACATGTTCCGTGGCTGCATGCGTCTATCCTCCCCCGTTCCCGCGCGTGTGTGGTCCATACCCCGGGGGACGGCCCCGGACCCCCGGCCGGGACGAGAACCGGGGGTGTCGCTGTGGTGCGGCACCGGGTCCCCACCCGGGCCAGTGGTGGTCGCTCACGTAGGCCGGACGCGTCGGTCGGCGCACAGGCTTTCGCTACGAGTCGTAGCGTAATGGCACCGAGTGCCTCCGGACCACCGTCTTCCGGTGATCTCCCTCACGACCGCACGAGAACGGCCGGTTATGGTCGAAGGATGCAGAGCCGCATGCCCCCGAGCCGGACCGGACGTCCGCGCAGCGCCACCGCGGACACCGCGATCCTGGCCGCGACGCGGGCGGCCCTGGTGGAACTCGGCTGGTCGCGGCTCACCCTGGGAGACGTCGCGACGCGCGCCGGGGTTGCGAAGACGACCCTCTACCGGCGCTGGGCCGGCAAGAACGAACTCGTGGTGGACGCGGTCGCCGAGCTCTTCGACGCGCTGGAACTGCCCGACCGCGGATCGCTCGCCGCCGACATCGAGGGTGTGGTGCTCCAGTTCGCGGCGATCCTGGCCCTCCCGGAGGCCAGGAGCGGCCTGATGGCGGTGGTCGCGGAGTCGACGCGGGACGACGCGCTGCGGGAACGCATCCGCGCCTCCATCGTCGAACGGCAGAAGCGGCTCGTCCTGGCGGGCCGGGCGCGGGCCCAGGCGCGGGGCGAGCTGGCACCCGAGGCGGACCCGGCGGAGGCAACCCGCACGGTCGACCTGATCTTCGACATGGTGGCCGGTGCGGTGGTCCACCGCACCCTGGTGAGCGCGGAGCCGGCGGACGAGGAGTGGGTGCGCGGCTTCACCCAGGTCCTGCTGTACGGGCTGGCCGCCCCCGCCCCCGGCGCTGTCCCGTCCGCCACCGCACGGGCGGCGGGGGACCGTCGGGAGCCGCCGGAGACAGGCCGGCACGTGGACGGCGTCAGCCGCCCGACACGGACGTCGGGCGGCTGACGGTCACTTCTGGGGGGCTCGGGCGTGGGACCTTCGCCCGTCAGAACCCCGGCGGCTCGGTGTAGACGCCCCACTCGTCGCGCAGCACCCCGCAGATCTCGCCCAGGGTCGCCTCGGCCCGCACCGCGTCGAGCATCGGGCCGATCATGTTGGTGCCGCCGCGCGCGGCCGCGAGCATGGCGTCCAGCGCGGAGCGCACCGCGCCCTCGTCGCGGGCGGCCTTGCGGGTCGCGAGGGACCGCACCTGCTCCCGCTCCACCTCGTGGCTGACCCGCAGGATCTCCAGGTCGCCGGTGACGGAACCGGTGTGGATGTTGACGCCCACGACCTTCTTCTCGCCCTTCTCCAGGGCCTGTTGGTAGCGGAAGGCGGACTCGGCGATCTCGCCGGTGAACCAGCCGTCCTCGATGCCCCGCAGGATTCCGGAGGTGACCGGTCCGATGGGGTGCCGCCCGTCGGGGTGCGCGCGCAGGCCCCGCTCCTTGATCTGCTCGAAGATCCGCTCGGCGTCCGCCTCGATGCGGTCGGTGAGTTGTTCGACGTACCAGGCGCCGCCCAGCGGGTCGGCCACGTTGCCGACGCCGGTCTCCTCCATGAGCACCTGCTGCGTCCGCAGGGCGATCTCCGCCGCCTGCTCGCTCGGCAGGGCCAGCGTCTCGTCGAGGGCGTTGGTGTGCAGCGAGTTGGTGCCGCCGAGGACGGCCGCGAGCGCCTCCACGGCCGTACGCACGACGTTGTTGTACGGCTGCTGGGCGGTCAGCGAGACGCCGGCCGTCTGGGTGTGGAAGCGCAGCCACTGGGCCTTGTCGGACTTCGCGCCGTACACGTCGCGCATCCAGCGGGCCCAGATGCGCCGGGCCGCGCGGAACTTGGCGATCTCCTCGAAGAAGTCGAGGTGCGCGTCGAAGAAGAAGGACAGTCCGGGGGCGAAGACGTCGACGTCGAGCCCGCGGGACAGGCCCAGTTCGACGTAGCCGAACCCGTCCGCCAGCGTGTAGGCCAGCTCCTGGGCGGCCGTCGACCCGGCCTCGCGGATGTGGTAACCGGAGACGGACAGCGGCTTGTAGGCAGGGATGCCGGCCGCGCAGTACTCCATCAGGTCGCCGATCAGGCGCAGATGGGGCTCCGGCTGGAAGAGCCACTCCTTCTGCGCGATGTACTCCTTGAAGATGTCGGTCTGCAGCGTGCCGTTGAGCACGGCCGGGTCGACGCCCTGGCGTTCGGCGGCGACCAGGTACATGCAGAAGACGGGGACGGCCGGGCCGCTGATGGTCATGGACGTGGTCACGTCCGCGAGCGGGATGTCCTCGAACAGGACCTCCATGTCGGCGGCGGAGTCGATGGCGACCCCGCAGTGCCCGACCTCGCCCAGCGAGCGGGGGTCGTCGGAGTCCCGGCCCATCAGGGTCGGCATGTCGAAGGCCACGGACAGTCCGCCGCCGCCGTTGGCGAGGATCATCTTGTAGCGCTCGTTGGTCTGCTGGGCGTTCCCGAAGCCGGCGAACTGCCGGATCGTCCAGGTGCGGCCCCGGTAGCCGGTCGCGTGCAGGCCGCGGGTGAAGGGGTACTCCCCCGGCCAGCCGATCCGCTCGAAACCCTCGTAGGTGTCCCCGGGCCGTGGCCCGTACACCGGCTCCACGGGATCGCCGGAGAGCGTGGTGAAGTCCGCCTCGCGCTTGCGTGCGGCGTCGTAACGGGCCTGCCAGCGTCGGCGGCCCTCCTCGATGGCGTCAGCGTCCATGCTTCGAATTTACTAGGACGTCCTAGTAAATGTCGATGGGAGACCGCCGTACGCGTGTCCGTACGGCGGTGGAGGTGTGGTGAACGCGCAGCCTCAGGCCTTGGCGACGGCGGGCGCTTCCTGCGTGATCCGGGGCTCCAGCTCGTGGCTGATGCGGCACTCGACGAAGAAGGCGGCCGTCGGGATGGTGCCCGCCAGCAGCACCCACAGCTGCTTGGCGACCGGCCACTTGGCCTTGGCGCCCAGGTCGAAGGCGAAGATCAGGTAGACCACGTACAGCCAGCCGTGCGCGATGGCGACGACACGGGTGAAGTCCGCGGCGCCGTCGACGTCGAAGGCGTACTTGGCGATCATGCTCAGGCACAGCAGGACCAGCAGCACACCGGTGACGTAGGCCATGACGCGGTAGCGGGTCAGCACGCTCTTTTTCATGGGTACGAGCGTAACGGCCGGTTTGGGGCGATCTTCCGGCACCCCCGGCGCCCGGCGGGGGCGGTGCGGGCCGGTGCGCTCACTCCCCGTCGAAGTCGTGCGCGGCCACCCGCAGCGGCCTGAGCATCGCGAAGAGCTCGGCGCACTCCTCGGCGTCGTAGGCCGCCAGCCCGAAGTCCATCGCCATCAGGTCGCGGGTGGCGGCCTCGACGACCTCGCGGCCCTTGTCGGTGATGCAGGCGAGCGTGCCGCGCCCGTCGTTGGGGTTGGGCCGGCGGGCCACCAGACCCGACTTCACCAGCCGGTCCACGGTGTTCGTCACCGAGGTCGGGTGCACCATGAGCCGCTCGCCGATCTTGGACATGGTGAGCTCACCCGCCTTGGAGAAGGTGAGCAGCACCAGCGCCTCGTAGCGCGCGAAGGTCAGTCCGTACGGCTTGACGACCGCGTCGACCTCGGCGAGGAGGATCTGGTGGGCGCGCATGATCGAGGTGATCGCGGCCATGGACGGCACGTTTCCCCAGCGCTGCTTCCAGAGTTCGTCGGCGCGGGCGATGGGGTCGAAGGGAAGGCTGAGCGGCTTCGGCACGGCACCGACCTTACCGGCCGGTCACATGCTGGTCAGCCCCGTCTCGCCTTTCGGTCCGCCGGGGCCCCCGGGCCGTGTCAGAGGGGGTCGGGGCCGGCGAGATGGCGCTCGACGGTCGCCACCTTGGAGGTGAGTCCGTCCGTCACCCCGGGGCGGATGTCCGCCTTGAGGACCAGGGAGACCCGCGGGGCGCGCCGCTCGACCGCCGCGACTGCGCGCCGTACGACGTCCATGACCTCGTCCCACTCGCCTTCGACGGAGGTGAACATCGCGTCGGTGCGGTGCGGCAGGCCCGACTCGCGGACCACGCGGACCGCGTCGGCGACGTACTCCCCCACCTCTTCGCCGACGCCCAGCGGGGTCACGGAGAAGGCGACGATCACGAGGTCTTCACCGCGGCCTCGGCGCGGGCGCGGGAGGCGATGACCGCGTCCTCGGCCTCGCGGCGCAGCCTGCGCTCGGCGAAGAAGCCGCCGGTGGGCAGGACGGAGAGGACGAAGTACAGGGCGGCCGTGCGCAGCGGCCACTTCGTGCGGTTCCAGGCGTCGGCCCAGAAGACCACGTAGAGGACGAAGAGCACTCCGTGGACCGCGCCCATCACGGGCACCGCGTTGAAGTCCGTGGTCCGCTTCAGCACCGAGCAGACCAGCAGCAGGAGGAAGGACACGGCCTCGGGGGCCGAGACCAGGCGGAGGCGGCGGAGGGCGGTGGCGGTCTTGATGTCCACGGGTCACCTTCGGTGGGAGAGCGGCGGGAGAGACGACGGACCGTTTGTGAACACAAGCACAAACGCTCCGCCATTGTGACAAACGGCGGCGCGGCCACGGGGGCGGGGGTCGGCGCCGGCTCCCCGTTCTGCCCCTACGGGTGCCGTCGGGGTCGGGCTCCGTCTCCGGACCCTGTCCGGAGGGACGTGCGGCGGGCTACCTTCGCTGCGTGGCGATGTTTCGACTTCAAGGCAGCAAGGTGCTGGCCGTCGACATGACCGGGGACGCCGTGAAGGCGAAGAACGGCTCGATGGTCGCGTACGACGGGCAGATGGCCTTCAAGAAGCTCAGCGGCGGCGGTGAGGGCATCCGGGGGATGGTCACCCGGCGGATCACCGGCGAGCAGATGACCGTGATGGAGGTGAAGGGCCACGGGACGTGCTGGTTCGCGGACCGCGCCTCGGAGATCAACCTCGTGGGCCTCCAGGGCGACACGCTGTACGTCGAGTCGAGCAACCTGCTCGCGACCGACGCCGGCCTGCGCACCGGGACCACCTTCACCGGCCTGCGCGGGGCCTCCCAGGGCAACGGGCTGTTCACGACGACCATCGAGGGGCACGGCCAGGCGGCGATCATGTCGGACGGGCCGGCCGTGGTGCTGCGGGTCAGCGCGCAGTACCCGCTGACCGTCGACCCGGGCGCCTACATCGCGCACCAGGGCAACCTGCGGCAGTCCTTCCAGTCCGGGGTGACGTTCCGCACGCTGATGGGCGAGGGCGGCGGCGAGGCGTTCCAGATCCGCTTCGAGGGGGACGGCCTGGTGTACGTGCAGCCGAGCGAGCGGAACACGATCGCGGGGGACGTCTGAGATGGCCCTGCGCGAGATCAACTCCAAGATGGTCGAGGCGACCGTCCTGCCCGGTCAGCGGGTGTTCAGCCAGCGGGGCGCGATGCTCGCCTACAAGGGCGAGGTCTCCTTCACCCCGAACCTCCAGGGCGGCCAGGGCGGGGTCATGTCGATGCTCGGCCGCCGGGTCGCGGGCGAGGCCACCCCGCTGATGAGCGTCGAGGGCAGCGGCACGGTCCTGTTCGGGCACGGCGGCCACCACGTCCAGGTGATCAACCTCAGCGGCGACACCCTCTACGTGGAGGCGGACCGGCTGCTCGCCTTCGAGGGCACCCTCCAGCAGGGCACGATGTTCATGGGCTCGCAGGGCGGCGTCATGGGCATGGTCCGGGGCCAGGTCACGGGACAGGGCCTGTTCACGACCACCCTCAAGGGCCAGGGCGCGGTGGCCGTGATGGCGCACGGCGGTGTCTTCGAGATCCCGATCACCCCGCAGCGCCCGGTCCACGTCGACCCCCAGGCGTACGTCGCCCACCACGGCGACGTGCGCAACAAGCTGTCCACCGCGCTGGGCTGGCGCGACATGGTGGGCCGCGGCTCCGGCGAGGCGTTCCAGCTGGAGCTGAGCGGCAACGGCGCGGTGTACGTCCAGGCCTCGGAGGAGAAGCTGTGAGCATGTACGGGGCTCCGGGCGGCGGCCCGGTGATCCACGACCCGGCGACCCTGCCGGTCGACGACAACGTCAACAACTACACCTTCTGCGTGGAGCTCAAGGGGAGCCAGTGGTTCCTGCAGAAGGGCAAGATGATCGCCTACTACGGCTCGATGGAGTTCAACGGCATCGGGCACGGCCGGCTGGACCGTCTGGTGCGTACGTCGTTCCATTCGCCACTGCACGCGAGCGACTGGGTCGTGGCGGAGGGCTCCGGCAAGATGCTGCTGGCCGACCGGGCTTTCGACGTGAACTCCTACGACCTCGACGACGGCAACCTGACCATTCGCTCGGGCAATCTGCTCGCTTTTCAGCCAACCCTCGCACTCAAGCAGTCGATCGTGCCGGGGTTCCTGACGCTCATCGGAACCGGCAAGTTCGTGGCCGCGTCGAACGGCCCGGTGGTGTTCATGGAACCCCCGATCCGGGTGGACCCGCAGGCCCTCGTGGGCTGGGCCGACTGCCCCTCCCCGTGCCACCACTACGACCACGGGTACATGACCGGTCTGATGGGCGGTCTACGTGCGCTGACGGGCCTCGGCGGGGCCTCCGGGGAGGAGCACCAGTTCGAGTTCGTCGGGGCGGGCACGGTACTGCTCCAGTCGTCCGAAACCCTGATGGCCGAGCAGGCCACGGGAGCGGTTCCGCAGCAGGCGGGGGTACCCGGTGGCGGCGGGGGGCCCACAGGCCACCCACAGCAGGCAGGCGCACCGCGCCTTCCCGGACAGCTGGGGGACCTCCAGCGTCGCTTCGGGCTGTGAGCGGTAGTCTGCGGAGTGTGACGTCGAACGTGTGCGCGCCGTCACGCTGCCCTCACTAGTTCGCCTTTCAACCTTTTAGGTAGACTTCATTCATGGAGACCGAGACGGCCACGCGCTGGCTGACCGATGCGGAGCAGTGCGCCTGGCGCACCCACCTGGAGGTCAACAGGCTGTTGACGTACCAGCTCGAGAAGGACCTGCAACCGTTCGGCCTGACGATGAACGACTACGAGATCCTGGTCAATCTGTCCGAGTCGGAGGACGTACGGATGCGGATGAGCGACCTCGCGTCCGCCACCCTCCAGTCCAAGAGCCGCCTCTCCCACCAGATCACCCGCATGGAGAACGCGGACCTGGTCCGGCGGGAGAACTGCGAGTCCGACCGCCGCGGGCTGTACGCCGTGCTCACCGAGCGCGGCATGGAGACCATGCGGAAGGTCTCGCCCCATCATGTGGCGTCGGTGCGGCGGCACTTCATCGACCTGCTGTCGCCCGAGGCGCTGGCGGAGCTCGACAAGGCCCTCAAGCCCATCGCGGAGCACCTGCGCGGGCACCGGGGCCGGCCCTAGGCCGGACGGGGGCACGGCGGGAGGGGGCACAACCCTCCCGCCGGACGAGCGGCGGGCGGAGCGCGCACCGGGCTCCGCCCCGCCGGGACCGACGGCGGCGCACCGCCGTCGGTCCCGGCGCCCTCAGGCGCCCTCGGTCAGCCCCGCCACCAGTTCGTCGGCCGCCCGGTAGGGGTCCAGCCGCCCGGCCACGATCCGCTCGGCCAGGCTGCTCAGCCGCCGGTCGCCGTGCAGGTCGCCGATGCGCTCCCGCAGGGCCGTGACCGCGATCGTCTCCACCTCGCGGGCGGCGCGGGCCGTCCGGCGCTCGGCCAGGATCCCCCGCTCCTCCATCCACGCACGGTGCTTCTCCAGGGCCTCGACGACCTCGTCGACACCCTCCGAGCGGGCCGCGACCGTCTTCACGATCGGCGGGCGCCAGTCCCCCGGCCCCCGCGACTCCCCCAGGCCGAGCATGTGGTTCAGCTCACGGGCCGTCGCGTCGGCGCCGTCACGGTCCGCCTTGTTGACGACGTACACGTCACCGATCTCCAGGATGCCCGCCTTGGCCGCCTGGATGCCGTCGCCCATACCGGGCGCCAGCAGCACCACGGAGGTGTCGGCCTGGGAGGCGATCTCCACCTCCGACTGGCCCACGCCCACCGTCTCCACGAGGATGACGTCGCAGCCCGCCGCGTCCAGGACGCGGATCGCCTGCGGAGCCGCCCAGGCGAGACCGCCCAGGTGACCGCGGGTGGCCATCGAGCGAATGTAGACCCCGGGGTCGGAGGCGTGCTCCGACATCCGCACCCGGTCGCCCAGCAGCGCCCCGCCGGAGAACGGCGAGGACGGGTCGACGGCCAGGACGCCGACCCGCCTGCCCTGCCTGCGGTACGCCGTCACCAGCGCCGAGGTCGACGTGGACTTGCCGACGCCCGGCGATCCGGTGAGGCCGACGACGTAGGCGTTGCCGGTCAGCGGCGCGAGCGCCGCCATGACCTCCCTGAGTTGCGGGGACGCCCCCTCCACCAGGGAGATCAGCCGGGCCACGGCCCGCGGCCGGCCTTCCCTGGCCTGGGCCACCAGGGTGGAGACGTCCTGCATCACAGCTCCGTTCGCTAGCAGTCGGGTACCGGAAAAGCGTCTCAGGCCCTGGCCACCCGCACGATCAGCGCGTCGCCCTGACCGCCGCCGCCGCACAGGGCCGCCGCGCCGACCCCGCCGCCGCGCCGCTTCAGCTCGAGCGCGAGGTGCAGGACCAGGCGGGCGCCGGACATCCCGATGGGGTGGCCGAGGGCGATGGCACCCCCGTTGACGTTCACCTTTTCCGTGGACACGCCGAGGTCCTTCATTGACTGGACGGCGACCGCGGCGAACGCCTCGTTGATCTCGACGAGGTCGAGATCGGAGACCTCCAGGCCCTCCTTCTTGAGGGCGTGCAGGATCGCGTTCGACGGCTGCGACTGCAAAGAGTTGTCCGGGCCCGCGACGTTGCCGTGCGCGCCGATCTCCGCGATCCAGTCCAGACCGAGCTCCAGCGCCTTGGCCTTGCTCATCACGACCACGGCGGCCGCGCCGTCCGAGATCTGCGAGGCGGAACCGGCAGTGATCGTGCCGTCCCGGGTGAACGCCGGACGCAGCTTGCCGAGGGACTCGGCGGTGGTGTCGCCGCGGATGCCCTCGTCCTTGCTGAAGACGACCGGCTCGCCCTTGCGCTGCGGGATCTCGACCGGGGTGATCTCCGCCTCGAAGAGGCCGTTCTTCTGCGCGGCGGCGGCCCGCTGGTGGCTGAGCGCCGCGAACTCGTCCTGCTCGGGGCGCTTGATGCCCAGGCGCGTGTTGTGCTTCTCCGTCGACTCGCCCATGGCGATGTTCTCGAAGGCGTCGGTCAGGCCGTCGTGGGCCATCGCGTCGAGCATCTCGATCGCGCCGTACTTGTAGCCCTCACGGGACTTCGGCAGCAGGTGGGGGGCGTTGGTCATGGACTCCTGGCCGCCCGCGACCACCACGTCGAACTCGCCGGCGCGGATGAGCTGGTCGGCCAGCGCGATGGCGTCGAGGCCCGACAGGCACACCTTGTTGATGGTGAGCGCCGGGACGCTCATCGGGATGCCGGCCTTGACGGCGGCCTGGCGGGCCGGGATCTGCCCGGCCCCGGC
Source organism: Streptomyces sp. NPDC005574 (assembly GCF_040605435.1). Taxonomy (NCBI): domain Bacteria; kingdom Bacillati; phylum Actinomycetota; class Actinomycetes; order Kitasatosporales; family Streptomycetaceae; genus Streptomyces; species Streptomyces sp. NPDC005574. The sequence goes on along the minus strand of NZ_JBEXCW010000003.1, from coordinate 226,494 downwards.
CTGGAGCACCTGGCCCATGATCACGTACTGCACCTGGTCGCCGCCGATCCCCGCACGGTCGAGGGCGGCCTTGATGGCGAAGCCGCCGAGTTCGGCTCCCGAGAAGGACTTCAGCGAGCCCAGCAGTCGTCCCATGGGCGTCCGGGCGCCCGCGACGATCACCGAGGTAGTGCTGTTCGTTCCAGACATGAGGTGCGATCCCCTTCCAGCTTGCACAGCCGAGAAGTGAGTGAACGAGGGTTTACTTCGAATGTACTGAGCGGTAGACCATCACGTCACCCGGCCGTCAGTGTGATCGCGCGCACGTTGCGTAACCACCTCCGGAGCGCTGCACTGGCAGCATGCTGACGCGAATCGACCACATCGGAATCGCCTGTTTCGACCTCGACAAGAGCGTCGAGTTCTACCGGGCCACCTACGGCTTCGAGGTGTTCCACTCCGAGGTCAACGAGGAGCAGGGCGTGCGCGAGGCCATGCTCAGGATCAACGGGACGTCCGACGGCGGGGCTTCTTATCTGCAACTTCTGGAACCCACCCGGGAGGACTCCACCGTCGCGAAGTGGCTCGCCAAGAACGGCGAGGGCGTGCACCACATCGCTTTCGGTACGGCAGACGTCGACGCGGACGCCGCGGACATCCGCGACAAGGGCGTACGCGTTCTGTACGAGGAGCCACGACGCGGCTCCATGGGGTCGCGGATCACCTTCCTGCACCCGAAGGACTGCCACGGCGTACTGACAGAACTGGTCACTTCGGCGCCTGTTGAGTCACCTGAGCACTGACCCTCGTACATATGGGCCGGTAGGGTTGGGGGCGGTCGCCGCTCCGAGAGGGTGACCGCGGGCCGGGGTCCGGGTTTCGGGGGACGAGCGTCGGGGCGACAGCCCGTGCTCCGCCGTTGATCTGACACCATTCCCCGGGGGCCCCGTTCGGGCGTATGGACGGAGCTCGTTTGGCCATACTTGTGACCAGGGGACGGATGGGACCGCGCAGTGCGGGGCTACGAACGCCAGGAGCGAGAGCCGGCGGCTGACGTCGACCACCTCTCTCGGTTCGAGGCCGAGATGGATCGGCTGAAGACCGAGCGGGAAAAGGCGATCCAGCACGCCGAGGACCTCGGCTACCAGGTCGAGGTGCTGCGCGCCAAGTTGCACGAGGCGCGGCGCACCCTCATGTCCCGACCGGCCTACGACGGCGGTGACATCGGCTACCAGGCCGAGCAGCTGCTCCGTAACGCCCAGATCCAGGCCGACCAGCTGCGGCTGGACGCCGAGCGGGAGCTGAGCCAGGCGCGGTCGCAGACCCAGCGCATCCTCCAGGAGCACGCCGAGCAGGCGGCCCGGCTCCAGGCGGAGCTGCACCAGGAGGCGGTCACCCGCCGGCAGCAGCTGGACCAGGAGCTCGCCGAGCGCCGGCAGACCGTCGAGTCGCACGTCAACGAGAACGTCGCGTGGGCCGAGCAGCTGCGCGCCCGCACCGAGCAGCAGGCCCGCCGCCTGCTGGAGGAGTCGCGGGCCGAGGCCGAGCAGGCCATGGCCGCCGCCCGGGCCGAGGCCGAGCGGGTCACCGCCGAGGCCCGCCAGCGGCTGCAGAGCGACGCCGAGGCGGCCCGCGCGGAGGCCGAGCAGTTGCTGCGCCGCGCCCGCGCCGACGCCGAGCGGCTGCTCAACGCCGCCTCGACGCAGGCCCAGGAGGCCACCGAGCACGCCGAGCAGCTGCGCACCTCCACCGCCAGCGAGTCCGACAGCGCGCGCCGCACCGCCCAGGAACTGAGCCGGACCGCCGAGCAGCGCATCGCGGAGGCCGACACGGCACTGCGTGAGGCGCGCGCCGAGGCCGAGAAGGTCCTCACGGAGGCGAAGGAGGCCGCCGCGAAGGCGCTCTCCAGCGCCGAGTCGGCCAACGAGCAGCGCACCCGTACGGCCAAGGAGCAGGTCGCCCGCCTGGTCGGCGAGGCCACCAAGGAGGCCGAGACCACCAAGTCGGACGCCGAGCAGCTGGTCGCCGACGCCCGCGCCGAGGCGGAGAAGATCCTCGCCGAGGCCGCGGAGAAGGCCCGCAGTCTCACCGCCGAGGAGACCGCCTCCCAGCTCGCCAAGACCGCCAAGACCGCCGAGGACGTCCTCAACAAGGCCCAGGAGGACGCCCGGCAGACCACCCGGGCGGCCGCCGAGGAGGCCGAGCGGATCCGCACGGAGGCGGAGACCGAGGCCGACCGGCTGCGCGCCGAGGCGCACGACATCGCCGAGCAGCTCAAGGGCTCCGCGAAGGACGACACCAAGGAGTACCGCGCCAAGACGGTCGAGCTGCAGGAGGAGGCGCGCCGGCTGCGCGGCGAGGCCGAGCAGCTGCGCGCCGACGCGGTCGCCGAGGGCGAGAAGATCCGGGCAGAGGCGCGGCGGGAGGCCGTCCAGCAGATCGAGGAGGCGGCCAGGACCGCCGAGGACCTGCTGGGCAAGGCCAAGGCCGACGCGGACGAGCTGCGGCAGAGCGCCACCGCGGACAGCGAGAAGGTCCGCACCGAGGCCATCGAGCGCGCCACCGCGCTGCGCCGGCAGGCCGAGGACACCCTGGAGCGCACCCGCAAGGAGGCCGAGCGGCACCGCGACGAGGCCCTGGAGCAGGCCGAGGGCATCAGGAACGACGCCGAGCAGGCCGGCCGCGAGCTGCGCGAGGAGACCGAGCGGGCCATAGAGACCCGCCGGGCCGAGGCCGCCCAGGAGCTGACCCGGCTGCACACCGAGGCCGAGGAGCGCCTCACCGTCGCCGAGCAGGCCCTCACCGACGCCCGCGAGGAGGCCTCGCGGATCCGCCGGGAGGCCGCCGAGGAGAACGAACGGCTGCGCGCCGAGGCCGCGGAGCGCGTCCGCACCCTCCAGGCGCAGGCCGCCGAGGAGGCCGACCGGCTGCGCACCGAGGCCGCGGCGGACGCGTCCGCGTCCCGGGCGGAGGGCGAGGCCATCGCCGTACGACTGCGGTCGGACGCGGTCACCGAGGCGGAGCAGCTGAAGGCGGAGGCGCAGGACAGCGCCGACCGGATGCGGGCGGAGGCGCAGGCCGCCGCCGAGCGGCTGGCCGCCGAGGCGTCGGAGACGCTGGCCGCCGCGCAGGAGGAGGCCGCCCGGCGCCGCCGCGAGGCCGAGGAACTCCTCGGCAGCGCCCGCCAGGAGGCCGGCCAGGAACGCGAGCAGGCCCGGGAGCAGAGCGAGGAGCTGCTGGCCTCGGCGCGCCGCCGGGTGGAGGACGCGCAGGCCGAGGCGGTCCGTCTGGTCGAGGAGGCCGACCGGCGGGCCAACGAGATGGTCTCGGCCGCCGAGCAGCACGCCCAGCAGGTGCGGGACGCGGTCGCCGGGCTGCACGAGCAGGCCCAGGAGGAGATCTCCGGGCTGCGTTCGGCCGCCGAGCACGTGGCGGGCCGGGTCCGCCGCGAGGCCGAGGAGGAGGCGGGCCGGGTCCGCGGCGACGCCTACGCCGAGCGGGAGCGGGCCGCGGAGGACGCGACCCGGATCCGGCGCGAGGCGAACGAGGAGACGGACGCCGCCAAGTCGCTCGCCGAGCACACGGTCTCGGAGGCGATCGCCGAGGCGGAGCGGCTGCGGTCGGACGCGTCGGAGCACGCCCAGCGGGTGCGCACCGAGGTGTCGGACCTGGTCGCCGAGGCGGACCAGGCCGCGGCACGCACCCGGGCGGACGCCCGCGAGGACGCCAACCGCATCCGGTCGGACGCGGCGAACCAGGCGGACACCCTCATCAACGAGGCGCGCTCGGAGGCGGAGCGGCTCCAGACGGAGACCCTCGCCGAGGCCGAGCGGCTCACGACGGAGACGGCGGCCGAGGCCGAGCGGGTCCGCGTCGAGGCGGTCACGAAGGCCGAGCGGCTGATCGCGGACGCCGCCGGGGACGCGGAGCGGCTGCGGGCCGAGGCCGCGGAGACGGTCGGTTCGGCGCAGCAGCACGCGGAGCGGGTCCGCGGCGAGTCGCAGCGCACCAAGGCGGCGGCCGAGGCGGAGGCGGAGCGTCTGGTGTCGGCCGCGCGCGAGGAGGCCGAGCGCACCCTCGACGAGGTCCGCCGGGACTCCAACAAGCGGCGCTCCGAGGCGGCCGAGCAGGTCGACAAGCTCATCACCGAGACCGCGGCGGAGGCCGACAAGCTGCTCACCGAGGCCCAGCAGCAGGCGCAGCGGACGACGGCCGACGCGGAGGCGCAGGCCGACAGCATGGTCGGCGCGGCCCGCAGCGAGGCCGACCGGCTGGTGTCGGAGGCGACGGTCGAGGGCAACTCGGCGGTGGAGAAGGCCCGTACGGACGCGGACGACCTGCTCGTCGGCGCCCGCAGGGACGCGACCGCGATCCGGGAGCGCGCGGAGGAGCTGCGCGAGCGGATCACCACCGAGATCGAGCAGCTGCACGAGCGGGCCCGGCGTGAGGCCGCCGAGACGATGAGGTCGACGGGCGACCGCTGCGACGCGCTCATCAAGGCCGCCGAGGAGCAGTTGGGCAAGGCGCAGGCGAAGGCGAAGGAGCTGGTCTCGGAGGCCAACTCGGAGGCCGGCAAGGTGCGTATCGCCGCCGTGAAGAAGGCCGAGGGTCTCCTCAAGGAGGCCGAGACGAAGAAGGCCACGCTGATCCGGGAGGCGGAGGAGCTCAAGGCCGAGGCGATCCGCGAGGCGCGGCGCACGGTCGAGGAGGGAAAGCGCGAACTGGAGATCCTGGTGCGCCGGCGCGAGGACATCAACGCCGAGATCTCCCGTGTCCAGGACGTCCTGGAGGCGTTGGAGTCCTTCGAGGCCCCGGCGGCGGGCAAGGACGGCGGCGTGAAGGCGGGTGCCACGGTCGGCGCTCCCCGTTCGGGCGGCAAGGCGTCAGACAGCTGACGCGCAGGTCGAATTGGGAGCCTTCTGACGCCTTTGAGCCAGTCTTTGGCAAGCCGTCCGCCGGTTAGCCACTCAAAAGGGGTGTCATTCTCCAGATCAAACGCGCATCCGCTCGATGACACACCGCTTCCGGCCCTAGGATTCCACCTATCACCTCACCGGTCTCATTCGACAGGAACCCCATGAGCGACACTTCCCCCTACGGCTTCGAGCTTGTGCGGCGTGGGTACGACCGCGCGCAGGTGGACGAACGGATCTCGAAGCTCGTCTCCGACCGTGACAGCGCTCTCGCCCGCATCACCGCTCTGGAAAAGCGCATCGAGGAGCTCCACCTCGAGACGCAGAACGCCCAGGCCCAGGTAAGCGACGCCGAGCCGTCGTACGCCGGTCTCGGCGCGCGTGTCGAGAAGATCCTCCGCCTCGCCGAGGAGGAGGCCAAGGATCTGCGCGAGGAGGCCCGTCGCGCCTCCGAGCAGCACCGTGAGCTCGCCGAGTCGGCGGCCCAGCAGGTTCGCAACGACGCGGAGTCGTTCGCCGCGGAGCGCAAGTCCAAGGCGGAGGACGAAGGCGTCCGGATCGTCGAGAAGGCCAAGAGCGACGCCTCGCAGCTGCGTTCGGAGGCGCAGAAGGACGCGCAGTCGAAGCGTGAGGAGGCCGACGCCCTCTTCGAGGAGACCCGCGCCAAGGCCGCTCAGGCCGCCGCCGACTTCGAGACGAACCTCGCCAAGCGCCGCGAGCAGTCCGAGCGCGACCTGGCCTCGCGTCAGCAGAAGGCGGAGAAGCGCCTCGCGGAGATCGAGCACCGCGCGGAGCAGCTGCGGCTGGAGGCGGAGAAGCTGCGCACGGACGCCGAGCGCCGCGCCCGTCAGACCGTCGAGACGGCGCAGCGCCAGGCCGAGGACATCGTGGCCGACGCGAACGCCAAGGCCGACCGCATCCGTTCGGAGTCCGAGCGTGAGCTCGCGGCGCTCACCAACCGCCGCGACTCGATCAACGCCCAGCTGACGAACGTGCGCGAGATGCTGGCGACGCTGACCGGTGCCGCGGTGGCCGCCGCGACGCCGGCCGAGGACGAGCCGATCTCCCGGGGCGTTCCGGCTCAGCAGTCCCGGTAGCCGTCGGCCGCCGGCTGCCTCCGGGCACCGGTGACCTCCGGGCATCCGGCAGCTGAACTCCCGCGAAGCCCTCTGCCACTCCGGTGGCAGGGGGCTTTGCCGCGTTCTAGCGTGGCCGCATGATCGAGCTCGAGGGCCTGACGAAGCGGTACGGCGACAAGGTGGCGGTCGACCACCTCACCTGCACCGTCAGGCCCGGCATCGTCACGGGCTTCCTCGGGCCGAACGGCGCCGGCAAGTCGACGACCATGCGGATGATGCTCGGCCTCGACCGCCCCACCGCCGGTGACGTCCGCATCGACGGCACGCACTACGACCGGCTCAGGGACCCGCTGCGCCACATCGGCGCCCTGCTGGACGCCAAGGCCACGCACGGCGGCCGCAGCGCCTTCAACCATCTGCTGTGCCTGGCCCAGAGCAACGGCATCCCGACCGGCCGGGTGCACGAGGTGCTGGACACGGTCGGTCTCACGTCGGTCGCCAGGAAGAAGGCCAAGGGCTTCTCCCTCGGCATGGGCCAGCGGCTCGGCATCGCGGGCGCGCTGCTCGGCGACCCGCGGATCCTGATGTTCGACGAGCCGGTCAACGGCCTCGACCCCGAGGGCATCCACTGGATCCGCAACCTGATGAAGTCCCTGGCCGCCCAGGGGCGGACCGTGTTCGTGTCGAGCCACCTGATGAGCGAGATGGCGCTGACCGCCGACCACCTCGTGGTCATCGGCCAGGGCCGGCTGCTCGCCGACACCTCCATGGCCGACTTCATCGACCAGAACTCGCGGTCGTACGTCCGTGTCCGCTCCCCCCAGCGCGAGCGGCTGCTCGACGTGCTGCACGGCGCGGGGATCACCGTGGTCGAGGCGGGCGGCGGCACGCTGGAGGTCGACGGCGGCAAGTCCGAGCTCATCGGGGAGCTGGCCGCGCGACACCAGCTCGTGCTGCACGAGCTGAGCCCCCAGCAGGCCTCCCTGGAGGAGGCGTTCATGCGGCTGACCGCGGAGTCGGTGGAGTACCACGCGCATTCGCAGGAGCCCGCGGACCGGCCGTGGGGCGACGACCGGACGAGGAGCTGAAGATGGCGGCGATCCAGGTCGTCCGGTCCGAGTGGACCAAGATCCGGTCGGTGGCGTCCACGGTGTGGACGCTGTCCCTCGCCGTGGTCGTCACCCTCGCGCTCGGCATGCTGATCTCGGCGCTGTCGCGCAATGAGTTCGACACCATGAGCGCGAAGGACCAGGTCTCCTTCGACCCGACGTTCATCAGCTTCGCGGGCATGAGCCTCGGGCAGCTCGCGATGATCGTGTTCGGGGTGCTCGTCGTGTCGAACGAGTACAGCACCGGCATGATCCGCACCTCGCTGGCCGCCGTACCGCAGCGCGGCACGTTCCTGTTCAGCAAGATCGCGGTGGCCACCGGGCTGTCCCTCGCCGTGGGCCTGGTGACCAGCTTCCTCGCCTTCTTCCTAGGGCAGGCGATGCTCGGCTCGCACCGGGCGTCGATCGGCGACACGGGGGTCCTGCGCGCGGTGCTCGGCGGCGGCCTCTACATGGCCCTGATCGCGATGTTCTCGATGGGTGTGGCGGCGATGCTGCGCTCGCCGATGCTGTCGCTGGGCATCCTGATGCCGTTCTTCTTCCTGATCTCCAACATCCTCGGCAACGTGTCGGCGACGAAGAAGATCGGCCGGTTCCTGCCGGACCAGGCCGGCAGCAGGATCCTGCGGGTGGTGACCCCCCTCGACGACACGCCGTACGGTCCCTGGGGCGGGCTGGGCATCATGGCGCTTTGGGTGCTTGCGGCTCTTGCGGGCGGATACGTCCTGCTCAAGCGGCGCGACGCGTAGCCGACCCGCCCGGGGCTTTGCCTTCCCTTGGGTGGAACCGTCAGCTCCCCGATAAGCTCCTAACCCTTACGGGGGGCGTGTGCCCCGCTGTCCTGAACCTTTCGATGGGTGCGGAGCATGATCGAGGCAGTCGGCCTGACCAAGCGCTACGGCGACAAGACCGCTGTGTACAACCTTTCCTTCCAGGTGCGGCCGGGTGCCGTCACCGGTTTCCTCGGGCCCAACGGCTCGGGCAAGTCGACGACCATGCGGATGATCCTCGGCCTGGACAACCCCACCTCGGGCCAGGTCACGATCGGCGGCTTCCCGTACCGCAAGCTGCCCAACGCCCCCCGCCAGGTCGGCGCCCTGCTGGACGCCAAGGCGGTGCACGGCGGCCGGCACGCCCGCAATCACCTGCTGAGCCTGGCCCAGCTGTCGGGCATCCCCGCCCGCCGGGTGGACGAGGTGCTGGGCGTCGTCGGGCTCCAGGACGTGGCACGGAAGCGGTCCAAGGGCTTCTCCCTGGGCATGGGCCAGCGGCTCGGCATCGCGGCCGCGCTGCTCGGTGACCCCCAGGTGCTGCTGTTCGACGAGCCCGTCAACGGCCTCGACCCCGAGGGCATCCTCTGGGTGCGCAACCTGATGCGGGCCCTCGCGGCGGAGGGCCGGACCGTCTTCGTGTCCAGCCACCTGATGAGCGAGATGGCGCTGACGGCCGACCACCTGATCGTCATCGGGCGCGGGCAGCTGCTGTCCGACATGAGCATCCGGGACTTCATCTCGGCGAACTCGGCCGACTTCGCCCGCGTGCGCACGCCGGACACCGAGCCGCAGGTACGGGAGAAGCTGACGGTCGCGCTGACCGAGGCGGGCGGCCACGTCATGCCGGAGCAGGACGGCGCGCTGCGCGTCACGGGGCTGGCGCTGCCCAGGATCAGCGACATCGCCCACGACTGCGACGTACGCCTGTGGGAGCTGTCGCCGCACCAGGCCTCGCTGGAGGAGGCGTATATGCGGATGACGCAGGGCGCCGTCGACTACCGCTCGACCACAGACCAGAAGGCCGGGCTGATGCAGCCGCTGCCTCCCGGCGCGCAGCCGCCGACGCCGGTGCCGGGGCAGGGCCAGCCGGGCTGGTACGCCCCGCCGCCGCCCCAGCAGGGCGGGCAGCCCTTCGCGATGCCCCAGGGACAGCCGGCGCCGCAGGCACCTCCGGGGCTCCCGGGACAGCCGCCGCCCGGGCCGTACGGCGCTCCCGGCGGGCCGGGTGCCGCCGCGGGCGCGGGTCATCCCAACCCGTACGCGCAGCCGGCCGCCGCCGCGCAGCCTCCCGCCGCCCCGGCCCCCGCCCGGCCCACCGCCCCCGCAGCCGACCTGACCAAGCCCGAGGACGCCCGATGAGCACCCCCCAGCCCCCGACGCAGCAGGGCGCGCCCGCCTGGCAGGCGGCGCCCGGTCCCTCGTCGTACCCCACGTACACCTCGCCGATCCCGGTGGTGCGCACGCACCTCGGGCACGCGCTCGCCTCCGAGTGGACGAAGATCAGGTCGGTGCGCTCCACGATGTGGACGCTCGGTGTGTTCGTCCTGCTGGTGGTCGGCATCGGCCTGCTGACCGGGGTGGTGGTCGGCTCGTCGAGTTCGGACCTGTCGGGTGAGAACCCGCTGTCCATGGGCTTCTTCGGGCTGCTGCTGGGCAGCATGTGCCTCATCACGCTGGGCGTGCTGACCACGGCCTCGGAGTACGGCACCGGCATGATCCGCACCACGATGACCGCCTGCCCGACCCGCGGCCGGGTGCTGGCGGCGAAGGCGATCGTGTTCTTCGCGGTGGCGTTCGTCGTCACGCTGGTCGCCTCCTGCTTCGTGGCCCTGATGCAGATCCCGCTGCTGGACGGCACCGGCGCCAAGGACCCGACGGGCCAGGAATGGCTGAAGGCCACGGTCGGCGTCTCGCTCTACCTGGCGCTGCTCGGGCTGCTCTCGCTCGTCGTCGGCTCGATCATCCGGCACTCGGCGGGCGCGATCACCATCATGATCGGCGCCGTGCTGGCCCCGTTGGTGATCGCGCTGTTCATGTTCTCGCGGTCGCTGGAGGGCGTGCGCCAGGCCCTGTTCGAGTACTCGATCCCGAACCAGCTGAGCGTGTTCTACTCCAACTCCCTGACGGACACGGGCCCGTCGGGCTGGGACCCGCTGTGGATCGTCCTCGGGGTGACGGCGGTGGCGTTCGCCGGTGCCTACGCGCTGCTGGAGAAGCGGGACGTGTAGGGAGGGACGAGGACGGCGTCAGAACCTGGGCGCGTTACGGGACCGCTGCACCCGCGTGGTGCGGCGGTCCTTCGCGTTCCAGCACGCCTTGTGCCAGTGCCGGCGTTCGTCGACGCCGGAGTGCTCGGGCCAGGCCACGACGTGCGGGACCCCGGAGGCGATCATCTGGTCGCAGCCGGGGCAGCGGTAGGTCTTGCCCTGCGCGCTCGCCCCGGCCACATGGCGCACGCTCCACTGCTCGCCCTGCCAGCCCTCCGTGGCCTGCCAGCCCCCGTAGCGGCCCGCGCGGTCGTCCTCGGCGCCGCGGGCGGCCGGGGCGCCTTCCTTGGGTCGGTTGCGACGCGGGGACACGGGACACCTCACGGGGCTATACAGGATGCAGGGGCCGCGTCCAGCCTACGCGGCACGGACAGGGCCAGGCGTAGGGGACCAACCCCCTCAAGTCACCCTCCCATACGACCCATTCTGCAGACAATCCGCAAATCTCTTCGCCAGGCCGTGTCCTCGGCACGTGTCACACGGTTATGCCCGGTGGGGGAGCTCCGCGTCGGAGCCAAGGAAGCAGGAAGAGCAATGCGCGTAGGAAGTTTCGTGTTGGCCGCCCAGTTCCCGGGACAGGGCCAGGGGGAGGCGCTGCACCGCGCGGTCCGCTCGGCCGAGGTGGCCGAGGAGGCGGGGCTCGACACGGTCTGGCTGGCCGAGCACCACTTCGTGCCGTACGGCACCTGTCCGTCGGCGATCACCCTGGCGGCCCTGCTGCTCGGCCGCACCCGCCGGATCCATGTGGGCACCGCGGTCAGTGTGCTGCCCATCGTCCATCCGGTGGCGCTCGGCGAGCAGGCCGCGCTGCTGCACGTGGCGAGCGGCGGGCGCTTCTCGCTGGGGGTGGGGCGCGGCGGACCGTGGGTCGACCTGGAGGTGTTCGGGGCGGGCCTGGAGGCGTACGAGAAAGGGTTCCCGGAATCACTCGATCTGCTGGTTCGCTGGCTGCGCGAGGCGTCGGTCGGGGCCGCCGGGGAGCGCTACTCGTTTCGCGAAGTGCCCGTCGTACCGCGGCCGTCGGAGTCCCTGTCGGAGACCGCGGGTCCCGAGGTCGTCGTCGCCTGCACCTCCCCCGCGAGCGTGCGGCTCGCGGCCGAGCGCGGGCTGCCGATGCTGCTCGGGATGCACGTGGGGGACGAGGAGAAGGCGGAGATGGTCGCTCTGTGGCGGCGGCACGCGCGGGCGGCGGGCCGGCCGGCCGAGGAGATCCTCGGCGCGGCCCATGTGTCGGCCGGCGTGTGCCAGATCGCCGACCGGCGCCCCGACGCGGTGGAGACGCTGACGAAGGCGATGCCCGGCTGGCTCAGGCAGGGCCTGGAGGCCCATGTCACGGTGGACGGGCGGCGGCGTTCGATGCGCGACCCGCTGGCGTACACCGAACTGCTCTGCGGGCTGCACCCGGTGGGCACTCCGCGGCTGTGCGCGGACCGGCTCGCGGCGACCAGCGAGCGCACCGGCATCTCGCGCTTCGCACTGCTCGTCGAGGGGTCGGGGGATCTCGCCGCGACCGAGGAGAACCTCAGGCGACTGGGCGCCGAGGTGCTTCCGCACCTCGGCTGAATATGCCCCCTGCGGACCGCTTGCCGCCCCGGTACCGAACGCACCTCCCACGTACGGAGCGGCAAGCAGACGGGCTCACCGCGTCAGCAGTCCCTGAACTCCGGTGACTGGTTCAGCAACTGACTGCGCACCGAGGTGAAGCGGGCCAGCGTCTCGTCGACCGAGGAGTCAGCCGGGAACACCGCCACCCGGTGGCAGTTCTGGAAGGCCAGTCGCACACCGAAATGCCTCTGCAGCGCACCGCGTATCGCGTCACTCGCAAGTGCACGCAGCAGCTGACCGCGTGCCTGCTCGTCCGGCGGAGGCGTCTGGTTGTCGGCGAACTGTCCGCCGTCCACCTTCAGCTGGGCCACCAGGGAGCTGATCATCTCCCATGCGTAAGGCAGGGAGGTCCGGACGCAGTCGACGAATTCCGCTTCGTCGACCTCGCCTCGCTCGGCCTTTTCGAGTAGGGCCGGTGAGACGTCGAGCGACATGGGTTCTCCTCTCGCACCCCCGACGAGCAGGGGTTGCCGGACAGATGAGGGAGTCCGCGCTGCCGAACACGCTGAGTACACGTCTCGCGACCTCCCGTTTATACGGTAAGCAGCCAACGGGGGCGGCACCAGGAGATTGCGTACATAGGGCGACCTCAATAGGCACACAATCGGCCACTGGTGAACAGGGGTGACCCGGGTCGTCCACCACCACAGGCGCGGCCCGTTCCGGCCCTCCCGGCGAGGGCGGGCGGAGGGGAGGCGAATCGCGTGCACCCCGGCCCGTCGAGTAGCGTTGCCGACCATGCGTCTCGTCATTGCCCGCTGCTCCGTCGACTACGCGGGCCGGCTCACCGCCCATCTCCCCTCCGCACCCCGGCTGATCCTGGTCAAGGCGGACGGAAGCGTCTCGATCCACGCGGACGACCGGGCCTACAAGCCCCTCAACTGGATGTCGCCGCCCTGCACCCTCAAGGAGGGCAGCGGGGACGAGGAAGGCGTCTGGACCGTCGTCAACAAGGCGGGCGAGAAGCTCATCATCACCATGGAGGAAGTCCTCCACGACTCCTCGCACGAACTGGGCGTAGACCCCGGCCTGATCAAGGACGGCGTGGAAGCGCACCTCCAGGAACTCCTGGCCGACCGCATCGACACGCTCGGCGAGGGCTACACGCTCATCCGCCGCGAGTACATGACGGCGATCGGACCCGTCGACATCCTGTGCCGGGACGCGACCGGGCAGACCGTCGCGGTCGAGATCAAGCGGCGCGGCGAGATCGACGGCGTGGAGCAACTCACGCGCTACCTGGAGCTGTTGAACCGCGATCCACATCTCGCCCCGGTCCGCGGTGTCTTCGCCGCGCAGGAGATCAAGCCGCAGGCCCGCGTCCTCGCCACCGACCGGGGCATCGGCTGCCAGGTCCTCGACTACAACGCGCTGCGGGGCATCGAGGACGACAAGCTGCGCCTGTTCTGACCGACGGCCCGGGCGGCCGTACGACGCCGCCCGACGGCCCTCGCGGGAGGTACGGCGGTCAGGGGCCGGGTCCGGCGGACGGACCCGGCCCCACCGCGTCCCGAGCGGTGTCAGATCAGCGGGTCCGAACCGGTCGGCGGCGTGTCCTGACCGCCGCTCACCGGGGCGCTCGCCGAACGGCTCGTCGCGGCCGGGGCGCTGGAGGAGGCGGGTCCGCTGGCGGAGTTGCCGGTGCTCGGGGCGGTCGACGTCGGCGAACCGGACGGCGATCCGCTGCCGGTCGGCGAGGGCGAACCCGAGGTCGACGGGCTGGGGCTGCCGGAGGAGCCGGTGGGCTTCCCGGTCGGTGAGGCCGGCCTGGACGTCGAGGGCCTCGTGGAGGGCGTGGACGGCGAACTCGACGGACTGCTCTGCGACCCCCGCGTCCCGCTCGGATCGTCCGAGGGTCCCGCCGTCCGCTTCGGCGTCGGGTCGTCCGACGTGCCGAGCGTGCCGTCCGGGCCCGGGTCGGTCGGCCGGCTCGTCGCGGGGCCGGTGTCGCCGGAGCCCGTGCCGTCCTTCGCCGCCTTGTCGGCGCCCAGGCTGTCGTCACCGGCGCCCTGGCCGGCCGTCGGGTTGACGCCCACCCGGTCGGAGGGGTCGTTCGCGTCGTTGTTGGAGGTGGCGCCGAGCGTCACCACCGTGCCCAGCACGGCCACCAGGAGCGCTCCCGCGCCGGCCGCGACCAGGTTGCGGCGGGCGTATGCCCGGATGCCCCGCTCCTCGCGCTTCGGGGCCCGCGGCGCGCCGGTCTGCTGGACGGCCACGGACGTGGTGTCACGGGCCGGCGGGCGCAGCGGCGGGAAGGGCGTGGGTATGCCGCGCGCCGGGGACGCCGACTCGTCGTGGCGCGCGTCGGACACCTCCTCGCCGGCCGCGGAGCCGAGGCCGGCCGGCAGTGCGAGGCCGGAGGGCGTGCCGGAGCGGTCGGCGACCAGGGCGAGGGCGCGGCGGCTCGCGACGGTGCCGCGCTTGTCGGCGAGGGCGCCGCGCAGGCCGACCGAGGTCTCCAGTTCGCTGCGGGCCCGGTCGAGCTCTCCGCCGCACAGCGCGAGCACGCCGAGTTCGTGGTGGAAGTACGCCCGCTCGGCGACGTCCTCCGCGAGCCGGGCGGACTCGTCACCGAGTTGCAGGGTCTGTTCCCAGGCGCTCCAGTCCAGGCCCGCGGCGAACGCGGGCGCCGCCGTGCGGGCCAGCTGGACCGTGGCGCTCTCCTGGCCCTCGCCGGGTGCCGTGGTGGCCGGCGCGAGCACGCCGAGGGCGGCGAGCAGGGCGTCCGACTCGGCGCACACCCGCTCCGGGCCGACCGAGGGGTGTCCGGCCCACCAGGTGTAGTGCTGGGCGGCGGCCAGGGCCAGGGCGTCGGCCTCGTCGCCGTATCCGGCGGCCTCCAGCTGGGTCTGGACGCCCGCCGCGAGCCGGTAGCGGGCGCCGACCGGGGAGACCAGTCCGCAGGCCACCAGTTCGCCGAGGGCGGCGTCCGCGTGGGTGTCGCCGACGAGGGCGGGCAGGTGCGCCTGGTGCGGCACCTCCCCGCCGAGCGCGACGGCGAAGCGCAGGGTGCCCCGCGCCGAGGCGCTGAGCCGGGAGGCCAGCAGCGGGGCGGGCGCGGCGGCCTCGCCGAGGGAGGGCAGCGGGACGCTGTCGCCGTCCTCGGCCTCCACGGGGGCGTCGGCGACCGGCGCGTCCGCGAAGACGCCGAACTCGTCGACGGCGCTGGTGCCGGCCCGCACCTCGTCGCGGCGGCGCAGCAGGGCGCCGGCCTGGACGAAGCGCAGCGGCAGGCCCTCGGACTCGAACCAGAGGTCGCCGGCCCAGTTGGCCTCCTCCTCGGTGAGGACGCGGCCGACGGAGCGTTCCAGGAGTGCCAGGCCGTCGGCGCGGTCGAGGCCGCCGAGCACGACCTCCTAGACGGCGGAGCCGGCCGACGGTGCGGGCACGTCGGGGGTGGCGGCCATCAGGAAGGCGCACTCGGGGGTGGCTTCGATGAGCTCGTCGAGGGCGGCACCGCCGAACTCCAGGTCGTCCAGGACGACGACCGCGCCGACGTCCCTGAGGCAGGCGCGCAGTTCGTCCGGGCCGGGGCGGTGGCGGGGCGCGTCGTGGACGGCGTGGAAGAGCTCGTGGAGCAGGTCGTCCGTGGAGCGGCGGAAGCCGGTGAGGCGGATCACGCCGTCGGGGGCGAGGTCCTCGCAGTCGTCGGCGACGAGGGCGAGGAGGCTGGTGCGGCCGGAGCCGGCGGGTCCGGTGAGGCGCACGGAACGGCCGCGGGCGAGCAGGCGCACGAGTTGTTCGCGTTCGTCCTGGCGGGCCAGGAGGGGCAGCACGGTGGGTGTCGGGCCGGGCGGCACGGGCGGCCTCGCGGCACGGGCGACGTCGAAGCGTTCGGCGAGGGCGCGCTTACGGGGCCGCTCCGGCCGCTCGCCCGGCGGGCAGGCCTCTATCTCGCTGCCGTCGACGGGGTTGACGGTGAGCAGGAAGTCACCGGCGACCAGCCGCACGGTGCGGGCGAGCGCGGGAGCGTGCTGCCCGAAGTCCGATGTGAGGGCCTCCCTGGGCTGGCGCTGGCGCGGCGCGTCGCCGTCACCGTCGTGGCCGTGCTCCTCGGGTCCCCGGTTGTTCGGGTCCATAGGTTCGAGCCCCCCAAAAGCGTCGTGTGCCGAGCCCCTCCCGGCCTTGCCGCACACCGCGCTGTCGCTTCTGGTCCGGGCCCGCTCAAGGGTTGTCACGCAGCGGGCGACCGAACCTTAAACCTTTAGTCAGTATCTCCGACAGTCCGGGGTACCGCGCCGTCCGGGACATCACGGTCTCATGAGGACTGCCCGCGTCCGGTTCGCGGTGCTCCGACCGGGTCTCCCCCACCCGCCGCGCCACACCAGTGGTGCGCGTCACATCACGCGGGGGGTCACACGCGGGGCAGGGACTCCACGCCGATGCCGCCCTCGATCGCCAGGATGCGGTGCAGCCGGGTGGCGACCAGCAGGCGCTGCATCTGCAGCGGCACGTCGCGCAGGACCAGCCGTCGGCCGCAGCGGCCGGCCCGCCGGTGCGCTCCCATGATCACCCCGAGCCCGGTGGCGTCCCAGGAGTCCAGCTCGGACAGGTCGAGCACGAGGTCGCCGACTCCGTCGTCGACGGCCGAGTGCAGGACCGTACGGGCGTCCGCCGCGCTGCGGACGTCGAGGCGGCCCCCGACGACCAGCTCGGCGTGGTCGCCCCTGATGAACATATGCGCTCCCCGAGAGTGCGTGCGTGCTCCGTGTCTGATGTGTTCGGTGATGCAACCTCTGACGGCGTGAGACCCTCAGAGGTTGCCGTCCGTGAGCGAACCGATACCCAATTCACTCGGGCGGGTGATACGCCCGAGGTGCGTGCGGTTTCAGTGCTTGTAGAAGCCCTGCCCGCTCTTGCGTCCGATGTCACCGGCGTCAACCATCCGGCGCATCAGCTCCGGCGGTGCGAACTTCTCGTCCTGGGACTCGGTGTAGATGTTGCTGGTGGCGTGCAGCAGGATGTCGACGCCGGTCAGGTCCGCCGTGGCCAGCGGGCCCATCGCGTGACCGAAGCCCAGCTTGCAGGCGAGGTCGATGTCCTCGGCGGTGGCGACGCCCGACTCGTAGAGCTTGGTCGCCTCGACGACGAGCGCGGAGATCAGACGGGTGGTCACGAACCCGGCCACGTCCCGGTTGACGACGATGCAGGTCTTGCCGACGGACTCGGCGAACTCCCGCGCGGTGGCGAGGGTTTCGTCGCTGGTCTTGTAGCCGCGGACCAGCTCGACGAGCTGCATCATCGGCACCGGCGAGAAGAAGTGCACGCCGACGACGCGTTCCGGGCGTTCGGTGGCCGCCGCGATCTTGGTGATCGGGATGGCGGAGGTGTTGGAGGCCAGCACGGCGTCCTCGCGCACGATCTTGTCGAGCGCGCGGAAGATCTCGTGCTTGACCTCCAGCTTCTCGAAGACGGCCTCGATCACGACGTCGGCGTCCGCGACGGCGTCCAGGTCGGTGGTCGCGGTGATCCGGGAGATGGCGGCGTCGGCGTCGTGCGCCTCCAGCTTCCCCTTGGCGACGAACCTGTCGTAGGAGGCCTTGATGCCGTCGGTACCGCGTGTCAGCGCCTCGTCGGTGACGTCGCGCAGGACGACGTCCCAGCCCGCCTGTGCGGAGACCTGGGCGATACCGGAACCCATGAGCCCGGCGCCGATGACGGCAAGCTTCCGTGCCACTGTGCGACTCCCCTGTGAACGCTTACACACTGTTGACGTATGACTCTTCGGCGGACACTAGCGCTCGTGCGACGGCGTGTGACCGCTAAGTAATGCGCGTCACGTCTCATCTGACGGACGTCACACCGGCAGGGGTCACCGCTCCCCTCGTACGGCCTAGTTGAGCCCCTTTTCGCGCAACAACTCCGCTATGTCGCCGAGGAGCGCGTGGGTGCGGACGTGACACTTCGTCCGGGATTGCGCCCGGCGCTCGCCCCACGGCCGGCCGGCACCGCGGGCGGGCCCGCGCGTCGCCCGAACCGGTGCCGCGTAACTACGCTGGCCCCATGGTCAATCTGACGCGCATCTACACCCGGACCGGCGACCGGGGCACCACCGCACTCGGCGACATGAGCCGGGTTGCCAAGACCGATCTGCGGATCTCCGCGTACGCGGACGCCAACGAGGCGAACGCGGTGATCGGCACCGCGATCGCCCTAGGCGGTCTGGACGAGGAGGTCGTGAAGGTCCTCACCCGCGTCCAGAACGACCTGTTCGACGTGGGCGCCGACCTGTCGACGCCGGTGGTGGAGAACCCGCAGTTCCCGCCGTTGCGGGTCGAGCAGTTCTACGTGGACAAGCTGGAGGCGGACTGCGACCGCTTCAACGAACGGCTGGAGAAGCTGCGCTCCTTCATCCTTCCGGGCGGCACCGCGGGCGCGGCCCTGCTGCACCAGGCGTGCACGGTCGTACGGCGGGCCGAGCGCTCCACGTGGGCCGCGCTGGAGGCGCACGGCGAGGTGATGAACCCGCTCACGGCGACCTACCTCAACCGTCTGTCGGACCTGCTCTTCATTCTGGCGCGCACGGCCAACAAGGACATCGGGGACGTGCTGTGGGTCCCGGGCGGGGAGCGCTGAGAGCGGCCCTGCGCACGTCAGCCGCCCACCGGGCCCGCCGGGGTGGAGCCGTCGGGTTCAAGCGGCGGCGCTGACAACGGAGTTGGGGATCCTCCACGCGTAGCGGAGCAGTGGTCCAGACCTATTGACCTATGGTCCAGACCTTTCTATTCTCGCGGCACTGTGGGGTGTGAAGGCTCAGTCACGCCCCCTCCGACGATCCCCGACGAGGAGGCGCAGCATGCGCTTCAGACACAGAGCCGCGGCAGGGTTCGCGACACTGCTGCTCCCGCTGGCCGGCCTGGTCGGTCTCGCGAGCCCCGCCCAGGCCGCGACGACCGCCACCGCCACCTACACCAAGAGCTCCGACTGGGGCACCGGCTTCGAGGGCAAGTGGACGGTGAAGAACACCGGCACCACCGCCATCAGCTCCTGGACGATCGAGTGGGACTTCCCCTCCGGCACGTCCGTCACCTCCGCCTGGGACGCTGACGTCACGTCCTCCGGCACCCACTGGACGGCCAAGAACAAGTCCTACAACGGCTCCCTCGCCGCCGGCGCCTCGGTCTCCTTCGGCTTCAACGGCGCCGGTTCCGGCTCCCCCTCCAACTGCAAGCTGAACGGCGACAGCTGCGACGGCACGACCGTCCCCGGTGACGCCTCCCCGTCGGCGCCGGGCACCCCGACCGCCTCCTCGATCACCGACACCTCGGTCAAACTCGCCTGGAGCGCGGCGACCGACGACAAGGGCGTCAAGAACTACGACGTCCTGCGCGACGGCGCCAAGGTCGCCACGGTGACGACCACCTCGTACACCGACACCGGCCTCACCGCCGGCACCGACTACTCCTACACCGTCCGGGCCCGGGACACCGCCGACCAGACCGGTCCGGCCAGCGGCGCGGTCGCGGTGCACACCACCGGCGGCGGCACCACTCCCCCGCCCACCGGCAACAAGGTCAAGCTCGGCTACTTCACCGAGTGGGGCATCTACGGCCGCAACTACAACGTCAAGAACCTGGTGACGTCGGGCTCGGCCGCCAAGATCACGCACATCAACTACGCCTTCGGCAACGTCACAGGCGGCCAGTGCGCGATCGGTGACTCCTACGCCGACTACGACAAGGCCTTCACCGCCGACCAGTCGGTCAGCGGCGTCGCCGACACCTGGGACCAGCCGCTGCGCGGCAACTTCAACCAACTGCGCGAGCTGAAGGCCAAGTACCCGAACATCAAGGTGCTGTGGTCCTTCGGCGGCTGGACCTGGTCCGGCGGCTTCGCCCAGGCCGCGGCCAACCCGGCCGCGTTCGCGCAGTCCTGCTACAACCTGGTCGAGGACCCGCGCTGGGCCGACGTCTTCGACGGCATCGACATCGACTGGGAGTACCCGAACGCCTGCGGTCTGTCCTGTGACACCAGCGGGGCGGCGGCCTACAAGAACCTGATGCAGGCCCTGCGCGCCAAGTTCGGCAGCGGCAACCTGGTCACCGCGGCCACCACGGCCGACGGCACCTCCGGCGGCAAGATCGACGCCGCCGACTACGCGGGCGCCGCACAGTACGTCGACTGGTACAACGTGATGACGTACGACTTCTTCGGCGCCTTCGACGCGGACGGCCCGACCGCCCCGCACTCCCCGCTCACCACCTACAGCGGCATCCCGCAGGCCGGGTTCACCACGGCCGACGCGATCGCCAAGTTCAAGTCGAAGGGCGTGGCCGCGAGCAAGCTGCTCATCGGCATCGGCTTCTACGGCCGCGGCTGGACCGGCGTCACCCAGGCGGCGCCCGGCGGCTCGGCGACCGGACCGGCGCCCGGCACCTACGAGCAGGGCATCGAGGACTACAAGGTCCTCAAGACGTCCTGCCCGGCCAACGGCACCATCGCCGGCACGGCCTACGCCTACTGCGGCAACAACTGGTGGTCCTACGACACCCCGGCCACCATCGGATCGAAGATGACCTGGGCCAAGAACCAGGGTCTGGGCGGCGCGTTCTTCTGGGAGTTCAGCGGCGACACCAGCAACGGTGAGCTGGTGAGCGCGATCAACAGCGGACTGTCGTAGCACAACCGGGCGACAACGACGCTCCTCCGGACCAGGTCCAGGGGAGCGTCGACCGGCGGGTGGACGTGGCTACGCCACGTTCACCCGCTGTCCGGGCGGCGCCGCCTCGAGCCAGGCGAGGAAACCGGTCAGCGCGTCGTCACTCATGGCGAGTTCGAGGCGCGTGCCCCGGTGCAGACAGGTGAGGATCACCGCGTCGGACAGCAGGGCCAGCTCCTCCTCGCCCTCGGGGACGCGGCGGCCGGCCACCTCGATCGAGGAGCGTTCCAGGACACGGCGCGGGCGGGGCGCGTAGGAGAAGACGCGGTACCACTCGATGCGGTCGCCGTTGTAGCGGGCGACGCCGTAGCTCCAGCCCTTGCCGCTGATGTCGGTCTTCTCCGGTACGTCCCAGCGCAGACTGCAGTCGAAGGTTCCGCCGGAGCGCTGGATGAGTCTGCGCCGCAGGCCGAAGACGAACAGCCCCAGCACCACGAGGGCCACGACCACACCGCACACAGTCAGAGCGAGGACCATCGACACCGACCTCCTCGTCTCCTAGGTAACGGAATGGAAAAAAGACCCGTATTCGCCTCAGCCGCGACTGGGTGCCGGATTCCTCCGGTCCCAGCCGCGGCTGAGTGACGTCATCGTGTGGCGGGCGGGATCAGTGCCCCGCCGCCGCACGCAGTCGGACGTCCGCACGGCGCTCGGCGGAGGCGTCGCCCTCGGCCTTCGCGCGCTCCAGCTCCCGCTCCGCGCTCTGGACGTCGATCTCGTCCGACAGCTCGGCGATCTCGGCCAGCAGCGACAGCTTGTTGTCGGCGAACGAGATGAAACCGCCGTGCACCGCGGCGACGACCGTTCCACCATCACTCGTACGGATGGTCACCGGGCCCGACTCCAGCACACCGAGCAGCGGCTGGTGACCGGGCATGACGCCGATGTCGCCGGACGTGGTGCGCGCGACGACCAGGGTGGCCTCGCCGGACCAGACCTCACGGTCGGCCGCGACCAGCGCGACGTGCAGCTCAGCAGCCAAGGGTGGCTCCTCGGGTCACCACCCGGCGGTAGTGCCGGGTGTTGGGGTCAATTCTAGTAGGCGTACGAAGAGGGGCGGGACACACCCCGCACGGGCGCACCCCGCCCCTCCTCACGAGCACGTGCTCAGGAGACGCCGAGCTCCTTGGCGTTGGCCTTGAGGTCCTCGATGCCACCGCACAGGAAGAACGCCTGCTCCGGGAAGTGGTCGTAGTCACCGTCGATGATCGCGTTGAACGCGGTGATCGACTCGTCCAGCGGCACGTCCGACCCGTCGACGCCGGTGAACTGCTTGGCGACGTGGGTGTTCTGGGACAGGAAGCGCTCCACGCGACGGGCACGGTGGACGGTGAGCTTGTCCTCCTCGCCCAGCTCGTCGATACCGAGGATCGCGATGATGTCCTGGAGGTCCTTGTACTTCTGCAGCACCGTCTTGACGCGCATGGCGGTGTTGTAGTGGTCCGCCGCGATGTACCGCGGGTCCAGGATGCGGGACGTGGAGTCCAGCGGGTCCACGGCCGGGTAGATGCCCTTCTCCGAGATCGGACGGGAGAGCACCGTCGTCGCGTCGAGGTGGGCGAAGGTGGTGGCCGGGGCCGGGTCGGTCAGGTCGTCCGCGGGGACGTAGATCGCCTGCATCGAGGTGATCGAGTGACCACGGGTCGAGGTGATGCGCTCCTGGAGGAGACCCATCTCGTCGGCCAGGTTCGGCTGGTAACCCACCGCGGAGGGCATCCGGCCGAGCAGGGTCGAGACCTCGGAGCCGGCCTGCGTGAAGCGGAAGATGTTGTCGATGAAGAACAGCACGTCCTGCTTCTGCACATCGCGGAAGTACTCCGCCATGGTCAGACCGGCCAGGGCCACGCGCAGACGGGTGCCCGGGGGCTCGTCCATCTGACCGAAGACCAGCGCGGTCTTGTCGATGACGCCGGACTCCGCCATCTCCTCGATGAGGTCGTTGCCCTCACGGGTGCGCTCGCCGACACCGGCGAACACGGAGACACCGTCGTGGTTGTTGGCGACGCGGTAGATCATCTCCTGGATGAGCACCGTCTTGCCGACGCCGGCACCGCCGAACAGACCGATCTTTCCACCCTTGACGTACGGGGTGAGAAGGTCGATGACCTTGACGCCGGTCTCGAACATCTCGGTCTTCGACTCGAGCTCGTCGAACCGCGGGGCCTTGCGGTGGATCGACCAGCGCTCACCGTCGTAGGTCTCGTCGGTGTTGAGCACCTCACCGAGGGTGTTGAACACCTTGCCCTTGGTGAAGTCGCCGACCGGGACGGTGATGCCCGTGCCGGTGTCGGTCACCGCGGCCTGGCGGACCAGACCGTCGGTGGGCTGCATCGAGATGGTGCGGACCAGGCCGTCACCCAGGTGCTGGGCGACCTCCAGGGTCAGCGTCTTCAGCTCGCCGTCCTTCGCCGGGTCGGCGACCTCGACGTGCAGGGCGTTGTAGATCTCCGGCATCGCGTCGACGGGGAACTCCACGTCGACGACCGGGCCGATGACCCGGGCGACTCGGCCCGTGGCAACGGCCGTCTCAACAGTGGTCGTCATTACTTGTCACTCCCCGCGGTCGCGTCGGCGAGGGCTGCGGAGCCACCGACGATCTCGCTGATTTCCTGGGTGATTTCGGCCTGGCGGGCCGCGTTGGCAAGTCGGGAGAGCGTGGTGATCAGGTCTCCCGCGTTGTCGGTGGCCGACTTCATCGCGCGGCGGGTGGCGGCGTGCTTGGAGGCAGCCGACTGGAGCAGCGCGTTGTAGATACGGCTTTCGACGTACCGGGGCAGCAGGGCGTCGAGGACGTCCTCCGCCGACGGCTCGAAGTCGTACAGCGGGAGGATCTCGCCCTGGGCGGGCGACTCCTCCGCGACCTCTTCGAGGCGGAGCGGCAGCAGCCTGCTGTCGATGGCCGTCTGCGTCATCATCGAGACGAACTCGGTGTAGACGATGTGGAGTTCATCCACGCCGCCCTCCGCCGTCTCCTTCTCGATGGCCTCGATCAGCGGACCCGCGACCTTCTTGGCGTCCGCGTACGTGGGCTCGTCGGTGAATCCCGACCACGACTCCACGACCTTGCGCTCGCGGAAGTTGTAGTGGCCCAGACCACGGCGGCCGACGATGTACGTGTCGACCTCCTTGCCCTCGGCCTCGAGACGCTCGGTCAGCTGCTCCGCCGCCTTGATGGCGTTGGAGTTGAAGGCGCCGGCCAGACCGCGGTCGCTCGTGAGGAGCAGCACCGCGGTGCGGGTCGCCGTCTCCGCCTCCGTGGTCAGCGGGTGCTTGGTGTTCGAACCCGTGCCGACCGCCGTGACCGCGCGGGTGAGCTCGGTCGCGTACGGCGCGGAGGCCGCCACCTTGCGCTGCGCCTTGACGACGCGCGAGGCGGCGATCATCTCCATCGCCTTGGTGATCTTCTTGGTCGCGGTGACGGATCGGATGCGACGCTTGTAGACCCGGAGCTGGGCTCCCATGAGTCAGGTCCCTTCCTTACGTCACTTGGCCGCGGCCGGGGCGTCCTCGCCGAGGAGCTTGCCGTCCGAGGTCTCGAACTGCTTCTTGAACTCGGCGATCGCGTCGGCGATGGCGGTGAGGGTGTCGTCCGACATCTTGCCGCCCTCCTTGATGGAGGTCATGAGGCCCTGCTCCTTGCGGTGCAGGTACTCCAGCAGCTCCTTCTCGAAGCGGCGGATGTCGGCGACCGGGACGTCGTCCATCTTGCCGGTGGTGCCGGCCCACACGGAGACGACCTGGTCCTCGGTCGGCATCGGCTGGTACTGGGCCTGCTTCAGCAGCTCGACCAGTCGCTGACCGCGCTCCAGCTGCGACTTCGACGCGGCGTCCAGGTCGGAACCGAAGGCGGCGAACGCCTCCAGCTCACGGTACTGGGCGAGGTCGAGGCGAAGCCGGCCGGAGACCTGCTTCATCGCCTTGTGCTGCGCGGAACCGCCGACTCGGGAGACGGAGATACCGACGTTCAGCGCGGGGCGCTGACCGGCGTTGAACAGGTCCGACTCCAGGAAGCACTGGCCGTCGGTGATGGAGATGACGTTGGTCGGGATGAACGCCGAGACGTCGTTGGCCTTCGTCTCGACGATCGGCAGACCGGTCATCGAGCCCGCGCCCAGCTCGTCGGAGAGCTTCGCGCAGCGCTCCAGGAGACGGGAGTGCAGGTAGAAGACGTCACCGGGGTAGGCCTCGCGCCCCGGCGGGCGGCGCAGCAGCAGGGACACGGCGCGGTAGGCGTCGGCCTGCTTGGAGAGGTCGTCGAAGATGATGAGGACGTGCTTGCCCTCGTACATCCACTGCTGACCGATGGCCGAACCCGTGTACGGCGCCAGGTACTTGAAGCCGGCCGGGTCGGACGCCGGGGCGGCGACGATGGTCGTGTACTCCAGCGCGCCGGCCTCGTCGAGGGCGCCACGCACGGAGGCGATGGTCGAGCCCTTCTGACCGATGGCGACGTAGACGCAGCGGACCTGCTTCTTCGGGTCGCCCGAACGCCAGTTGTCGCGCTGGTTGATGATCGTGTCGACGGCCAGGGCGGTCTTGCCGGTCTGGCGGTCACCGATGACCAGCTGACGCTGGCCGCGGCCGATCGGGGTCATCGCGTCGACGGCCTTGTAGCCGGTCTCCATCGGCTCGTGCACCGACTTGCGCGCCATGACGCCCGGAGCCTGCAGCTCCAGGGCGCGGCGGCCGGACGTCTCGATCTCGCCGAGGCCGTCGATCGGGTTGCCGAGCGGGTCCACGACGCGGCCGAGGTAGCCCTCGCCCACCGCGACGGACAGGACCTCGCCGGTGCGGGTGACCGGCTGGCCCTCTTCGATGCCGCTGAACTCACCGAGGACGACGGTACCGATCTCACGCTCTTCGAGGTTGAGCGCGAGACCGAGGGTGCCGTCCTCGAACTTCAGCAGTTCGTTGGCCATGGCCGAGGGGAGGCCCTCGACCTTCGCGATGCCGTCGCCGGCCAGCGTGACCGTACCGACCTCCTCGCGCGAGGCCGCGTCCGGCTTGTACGACTGGACGAAGTTCTCCAGCGCGTCCCGGATCTCATCCGGCCGGATCGTGAGCTCCGCCATCTGGGTTCCCTGCTCTCCTTGTTGGGCCCGAAGTTTCACTTTGGGGGGTACGGACTCCCCCCGTAAAAGAGGTGAATCCTCTGCACGGCCCAACCGGGCCGTAGGTGCGTACTTACTGCTTGTGAAGTTGGGTTCAGCTCGCCAGGCGGCGGCCGGCGTCCTCGATGCGGTCCGCGATGGAGCCGTTGATGACCTCGTCGCCGACCTGCACCCGGATACCGCCGAGGACCTCGGGGTCCACGTCGATGTTGAGGTGCATCGGGTGGCCGTAGAGCTTCGCCAGGGCGGCGCCCAGGCGCTGCTTCTGCACGTCGCTCAGCGGTACCGCCGAGGTGACGACGGCCACCAGGCGGTTCCTGCGCTCGGCGGCGAGCTTGGACAGGGACTCGAGTCCCGCTTCCAGGCTACGTCCCCGCGGCGCGGTCACCAGGCGCGTCACCAGACGCTCGGTGGTCGTCTTCGCACGACCGCCGAGCAGCCGGTGCAGCAACTCGGTCTTTGCCGCGGTGGTGGCCTTGCGGTCGGTCAGCGCGGAGCGCAGTCCGGTGCTGGAGGAGACGATCCGGCCGAAGCGGAACAGCTCGTCCTCGACGTCGTCGAGGACACCCGACCGCTGGGCCGCGGTGAGGTCGGCGGTGTCCGCCAGTACCTCCAGCGCGTCCACCAGGTCACGCGACAGCGACCAGCGCGAGCGCACCAGGCCGGACACCAGGTCGAGGGTCGTGCCCCCGACCTGGGTGCCGAGAACGCGCCTGACCAGGTCGGCCTTGGCCTCGCCGGGCTGCGCCGGGTCGGTGAGGACCCGACGCAGCGACACCTCGCGGTGGAGCAGCGCGGTGACGGCGGCCAGCTCGTCGGAGAGCCGGGCCGCGTCCACGGACGTGCTGTCCGTCAGCGCGTCGAGACGCTCACGGGCTGCTGCGAGTGCCTCGCGGCTGGCTCCGTGGGCAGTCATCGAGCCGCCTCGGCCTTCTCCTCGAGCTCGCCGAGGAAGCGGTCGATGACACGGCTCTGCCGGGCGTGGTCCTCGAGGGACTCACCGACGAGCTTGCCGGCCAGATCGGTCGCGAGCTTGCCGACGTCCTGGCGCAGCGCGGACGAGGCGGCCTTGCGGTCGGCCTCGATCTGCGTGTGACCGGCGGCGACGATCTCCTCGCGCTGCCGCTGGCCTTCCGCGCGCATCTCAGCGATGAGCGTGGCGCCCTGCTCCTGCGCCTCCTGGCGCAGCCGCGCGGCCTCGTGGCGGGCCTCGGCGAGCTGGGCCTTGTACTGCTCGAGGACGCTCTGGGCCTCGGTCTGCGCGGCCTCGGCCTTCTCGATACCGCCCTCGATGGCCTCGCGACGCTGCTCCAGAACCTTGTTGATGTTCGGGAGAAGCTTCCAGGCCAGCAAGCCGAAGACGATGACGAAGGCGAGCAGGCCGATGACAAGCTCGGGGATCGGCGGGACGAGGGGGTTTTCGGTCTCCTCGGCCGCCAGAATGAGCAGTTGGCTCATGTCAGTGCCTTTCGTCTAGTGGGCTGTAGCGGATCCGAGGATCACTTGCCGTAGACGAACGGCATGACCAGACCGATGAGGGCGAGCGCCTCACAGAAGGCGAAGCCGAGGATCTGGTTGGCGCGGATCAGACCGGCGGCCTCAGGCTGGCGGGCGAGCGCCTGGGTGCCGTTACCGAAGATGATGCCGACGCCGACGCCGGGGCCGATGGCCGCGAGGCCGTAACCGATCGAGCCGAGCGAGCCGGAGACAGCGGCAAGGGTCTGGGACATGCCAGTTCTTCCTTTTCTTTACGGACCGGTGGGGGTTGGCCACCGGACGACTGCGGGGTCCAGAGGGGGGCGCTCAGTGGTGCTCGGCCAGCGCGCCCTGGATGTAGGTGCAGGTCAGCAGCACGAAGACATAGGCCTGCAGGGCTTGGATGAAGAGCTCGAAGGCCGTCATCACGAGGGTCATGATGAACGAGACGCCCGCGTAGGCGATGCCGATGCCGTTGAGCAGGTACCAGCTGGCGATCGTGAACAGCAGCAGCAGCGTGTGGCCCGCGAACATGTTCGCGAACAGTCGCACCGCGTGCGTGAACGGACGGACGAGCAGGTTCGAGAAGAACTCGATGACCATGGCCAGCGGAAGAACCGGGCCGAGCGACTTGTCGTAGCCGGTGACGTTCTTGAAGAACCCGACGAAACCGTGCCGCTTGAAGGTCAGCGAGACCCAGAGGACGTAGACGATCAGGGCCAGCACCAGCGGGTACGAGATGATCGCGGTGACCGGGAACTGGGCCAGCGGGATGATCGACCAGAGGTTCATCATCCAGACGAAGAAGAACAGCGAGACGATCAGCGGGACGTACTTCTCGCCCTCCTTCTTGCCGATCGTCTCGTACACGACGCCGCGGCGGACGAAGTCGTAGCCGGCCTCGGCGACCATCTGCAGCTTGCCCGGGACGACCTTCGGCTTGCGGAAGGCGGCCCAGAAGAAGCCGACGATGACGAGCGAGCCGAGCAGCGCCAGGAGCATCGTCTTGTTGAAGTACACGTTGCTGTCACCGTCGCCCCAGAGGGGCTCGAACAGGAACGAGTGCAGGCCGGGAGCCGGGAAGCCACAGCCGTCGAAGATGTGGCAGTCGGTCT
Organism: Streptomyces sp. NPDC005574; assembly: GCF_040605435.1. NCBI lineage: Bacteria > Bacillati > Actinomycetota > Actinomycetes > Kitasatosporales > Streptomycetaceae > Streptomyces > Streptomyces sp. NPDC005574. Next base: position 198,408 of record NZ_JBEXCW010000003.1, on the reverse strand, counting down.
CGAAGGCGAGCACCTGCGTCGGGTCAGCACTCACCGCGGGCTCCTTCAGCGTGGCGCATGGGTACGGCAACCTCGTTGTGTCGGCGCGGCACACGGCCGCGGTTCGGCACTGGACTGGTGTTACGGATGTGGGGGCGGCTGTGGGGCATCAAGCCTCGCGATTGAGCAGGCGTCAGCTCAGATGCCCGCGCCCGCGATGCCGCAGTTGGCACCGGACGATAGCAGGGTCTCTCCTGCCTGCTTATCCCGGCCCTACCCCTCACGACGAGTGCTCCGACTTCTCGGACTTGCCACCCGTCGAAGAAACGGTCGAATCGGGTTCGACATACAGGATCTTGGACTTCATGTGCGCACGCGCCTGCGCGCCGATCCACGTGAGGGTGGTCGCGAGAAGTGTGATGGCGAAGGCCCGTGGGTTGAACAGCGTCGTGTTCTTGAAGACCGCGACGAAGACGAACAGCAGAAGGATCTGTGTCGTGTAGAGCAGCAGACCCATCGCCTGGAACAAGTGCGGAAGGGATTTGGCAGTGCGCTGCAGTACATAGAGACCGAGCCCCATGAAGGCGATCACCACCAGCGTCCCCACGGCCGCCCCGATCGCTCCCTTGCCGCCGGCCACCACGGCGCTGACGACGGCGGCAACAGCGCCGACGGCAGCCGTGGGCACGGCAGCCTGGAGGAGGATCCGGACGTCATTGGACGGCATGGCGGCAACTCCGCTTTCACAGGGGGCAGGTGTCGTCATGGACGAGCGTAGTCCCGGGGCCGAGTGTCGATGACCTCGCGCCAATGGACCTTCGTACTACGGTCCTTCGGCTCTATCCCGGGTTCTCGTGAACCGTATCACAAACTATTTGATGCGGTCTTTACCAAGTGGGTGTGCTCGCTGTCACACATGAGAGTGAAGCTGCCCGTCTGCGCAAGAACGCGACCGAGCTGTCTGGTATTGGGGAACTTTGCTCCCCCACGATTTGGCAATGCTCTCGTCAGATTCTTACCTTGCGCGTCAGCGCGACGATTCCGCTTTGCCCCGGTCCGGGACGTGTGGACGGGGGCCGACGGCGGTCGCCCCGTTGACTCCCGACACCCCGACGCCGACCGGGGTGCGCTGCTCGTCCTCCCCCTCGGCGGACTCCACCGCGTCGGCCGGGGCCTCCGCGCCGCCGTCACGCCGGCGGCGGTAGCGGGGCGGCACGAACGCCTCGGCCCAGCGCGGGGTGCGCGGGGTGAAGCGCGGCAGCAGAAGCAGCAGCAGCCCGATCGCGCTGAGCGCCGCCACCCCGAGCACGCTCCACATGGCACCGGAGTTGACCGAGTAGGCGAGCGCGCCGAAGGCGATCAGCGCCGACCAGAAGTACATGATCAGCACCGCCCTGCTGTGCGAGTGCCCGATCTCCAGCAGCCGGTGGTGCAGATGACCGCGGTCCGCGGCGAACGGCGACTGGCCACGCCAGGTACGGCGCACGATGGCCAGCACCAGGTCGGCGGCCGGCACGGCGATGATCGTCAGCGGCAGCAGCAGCGGGATGTAGACGGGCACCGTCTGGTGCACGGCCGCCTTCTCCGACCCGGCGAACAGCTTCAGCGCGTCCGGGTCGACCTGCCCGGTCACCGAGATGGCGCCCGCGGCCAGCACGAGCCCGATCAGCATCGAGCCGGAGTCCCCCATGAACACCCGCGCGGGGTGCATGTTGTGCGGCAGGAAGCCAATGCACATGCCCATCAGGATCGCCGCGAACAGCGTGGCCGGGGCGGCGGCCTCGACGCCGTAGGAGTACCAGATCCGGTAGGCGTACAGGAAGAACGCGGCGGCCGCGATGCACACCATGCCGGAGGCCAGGCCGTCGAGGCCGTCGACGAAGTTGACCGCGTTGATGGTGATGACGACGAGCGCGACCGTCAGCAGGGTGCCCTGCCACTGGGTCAGCGCCACCGAGCCGACACCCGGGATCGGCAGCCACAGGATCGTCAGACCCTGCATCACCATGACGCCGGCGGCGATCATCTGGCCGCCCAGCTTGATCAGGGCGTCGATCTCGAACTTGTCGTCCAGGACGCCGATCAGCCAGATCAGGGCGGCCCCGGAGAGCAGGGCGCGCGGTTCGTTGGACTTCTCGAACACCTCGTTGAGGTTGGTCAGGTGGTCCGCCACCAGCAGGCCGGCGCACAGTCCGAAGAACATGGCGATCCCGCCGAGCCGCGGAGTGGGCTCCCGGTGCACGTCACGTGCCCGGATCTCCGGCATCGCTCCGGCCACGATCGCGAACTTCCGCACCGGCCCTGTCAGCAGATACGTCACCGCGGCCGTGATGCAGAGCGTCAGCAGGTATTCACGCACGGGCTTCCCCACAGGTCTCGCTGGCCATCTCAGCCCCACACCCTAGCGATGGACGCATACGTATGAGGACTTCCGGGTAGCGACGATGGTTGCACGAGTGGCTGTGCGCGGGGGCGCACACGGGTGCGCCTACCCCCGCTCAGCCCGGATAGGGCGGAAATCCGCCGACCAGCTCCCGGACTTCTTCACGAACGGCCTGGCTCTCCGCCCCGCCCCGCAGCACCCGCCCGAACAGCGCGGCGATCCTGGTCATCTCCGGGCCGCCCATGCCCTGCGTGGTCACCGCCGCCGTGCCCAGCCGCAGACCGCGGACGTCGGCGTGCGGCAGCGCGCAGCAGTCCAGGACCATCCCGGCGGCCGCCAGCCGGCCTCGGGCGGTGCGCCCGTCGACGCCCAGCGGCGCGGGGTCGGCGGTGATCAGGTGGGTGTCGGTGCCGCCGGTCGTGACCACCAGCCCCTCGGCGGCCAGCCCGGCCGCGAGCACCCGTGCGTTGGCGACCACCTGGTGGGCGTACGCGCCGAAGGCCGGCGTCGACGCCTCGCCGAACGCGACGGCCTTGGCCGCGACGGTGTGCATCTGCGCGCCGCCCTGTGTGAACGGGAACACGGCCCGGTCGACGCGCTCGGCAAGCTCCGGCCCGCACAGCAGCATCCCGCCGCGCGGCCCGCGCAGCACCTTGTGGGTGGTGGCGCACACGATGTCGGCGTACGGCACCGGACTGGGCGCCGCTCCCCCGGCGATCAGCCCCATCGGGTGGGCGGCGTCCGCGACGAGGTACGCGCCGACCTCGTCGGCGATCTCCCGGAAGCGGGCGTAGTCGATGTGCCGCGGATAGGCGATGGAACCGCACACGATCGCCTTGGGCCGGTGGGCGCGGGCCAGGGTGCGCACCTGGTCGTAGTCGATGAGGCCGCTCTCCGCGTCGACCCCGTAGCCGACGAAGTCGAACCAGCGGCCGGAGAAGTTGGCGGGCGAGCCGTGGGTGAGGTGACCGCCGTGGGGCAGGCCGAGGGCGAGGACGGTGTCACCGGGCCGCAGCAGGGCGGCGTACGCGGCGAGCACGGCGGAAGACCCTGAGTGGGACTGCACGTTGGCGTGCTCGGCACCGAACAGCGCCTTGGCGCGCTCCACCGCCAGCCGCTCGGCGACGTCGGCGAACTCACAGCCGCCGTGGTGCCGGGCGCCGGGGTAGCCCTCGGCGTACTTGTTGGCGAGGGGCGAGCCGAGGGCCGCCAGCACGGCCGGGGAACAGAAGTTCTCGGCGGCGACGAGCTGGAGCGACGTCGACTGCCGGTCGCGTTCGCCGAGCAGGATCTCGGCCAGTTCGGGGTCCTGCCGCAGCAGGACATCGGCCTCTGGGGCACGGGTGACCGACATGGTGGACTCCGGGGCGTCGACGGTGACGTACGTCCAATGTAGGCCCGGCACCGGCGGGGTGCCCGGCTGCCGCGGCCGACCGGGTCCGCCCCCGTGCACGCGCGCCCCGGAGGGGGCCTACGTCTTCGCGGGGACGCCCGTCAGCGCCGTCACCACGGGGTCCAGCGCCTGGTGTATCTCGTCCCCGATGGACCGGAAGAACGGCAGCGGCGCCCCGTACGGGTCGTACACCTCGTCCGCCTCCGCGGTCGGCGCCAGCAGCCAGCCGCGCAGCGCCGCCGCCGCGCGCACGAGCGCTCGCGCGCGCGCGATCACGCCGTCCTCCAGCGGGGGCAGGGTCGCGGTGTCTATCGCCCGGACCAGGCGGGTGAACTCCTTGAGCGTGAAGGTCCGCAGGCCCGCCGAGTGCCCCATCGAGATCACCTGGGCGCGGTGGTCGCGGGTGGCGGTCAGCACCAGGTCCGCCCTGATCACGTGCTCGTCCAGCAGCTCCCGGCCGGTGAACCCGGAGGGGTCCGCGCCGAACTCGGCCAGCACGGTCTCCGCGTTGGCCTCCATGGCGGCGCCCTCGTGGCCCCAGGTGCCGGCGCTCTCCACGATCAGCCCGCCCCACAGCGGGTCGCCGAGCCGGTCCGCCAGGGCATGACGGGTCAGCCGCTCGGTGATCGGTGAGCGGCACACGTTGCCGGTGCTGACGTGGAGGATGCGGAAGCTGTCGCGGGGAAGACCCTGTTCGAACAGGCTTCCCCTCTCTTCCCCGTTGCCTATGCCACGCCCCGCGTCAGGGGCTGTCAATTCGCCACCTCGAGGTCGGGTACGACCTTGCGCAGCTCCTCCGCGGAGAGCGCGCCCGCGCGCAGCAGCAGCGGCACCTCACGGGTGACGTCGACGATCGAGGAGGGGACGTTGCCGGGGGTCGGGCCGCCGTCGAGGTAGACGGAGACGGAGTCGCCGAGCATCTCCTGGGCGGCGTCGCAGTCCTCCGGCGCCGGGTGGCCCGTCAGGTTCGCCGAGGACACCGCCAGCGGCCCGAAGTCGTTCAGCAGTTCGATGGCGACGGGGTGCAGCGGCATGCGCACGGCGACCGTGCCCCGGGTGTCCCCCAGGTCCCACTGGAGCGACGGCTGGTGCTTGGCGACGAGCGTGAGCGCGCCCGGCCAGAACGCGTCGACCAGCTCCCAGGCCAGCTCGGAGAAGTCCGTGACGAGGCCGTGCAGCGTGTTCGGGGAGCCGATGAGGACGGGCGTGGGCATGTTGCGGCCCCGGCCCTTGGCGTCGAGCAGGTCGGACACCGCTTCGGAGGAGAACGCGTCGGCGCCGATGCCGTAGACCGTGTCGGTCGGCAGCACCACGAGCTCGCCACGGCGGACGGCGGAGGCGGCCTCGCGCAGACCGGTCGCGCGGTCGGTCGCGTCGTTGGTGTCGTATCGCCGTGCCATCTAGCGGGCCTCCTCGTACACGTACTGCGGGACGGAAGTTCGGTGCGCGCTCACGGCATCGCCCGGCGGGCGGTCGCGAAGCGCGGCCGGTTGTTGAGGTCGGGGTGGTCGGCCGCGTCGGCCCAGCCCCGCTCCTCGGTGAAGATCCACGGCACCTGGCCGCCCTGGGTGTCGGCGTGCTCCACGACGACGACACCGCCGGGGCGCAGCAGGCGGTGCGCGGTGCGCTCCAGGCCGCGGATGAGTTCGAGGCCGTCCTCGCCGGAGAACAGGGCGAGTTCGGGGTCGTAGTCCCGCGCCTCGGGAGCGACGTACTCCCATTCGGTGAGCGGGATGTACGGCGGGTTGGAGATGACCAGGTCGACCTGGCCGTCGAGGTCGGGGAAGGCGTCCAGGGCGTTGCCCTGGCGCAGGTCGACCCTCGACCCCTCCATGTTCTTGCGGGTCCACCTGAGGGCGTCCTCGGACAGCTCCACGGCGTGCACCCGCGAGCGCGGGACCTCCTGGGCGAGGGCGAGCGCGATCGCGCCGGAGCCCGTGCACAGGTCCACGATCAGCGGCTCCACGACGTCCATCGCGCGGACGGCGTCTATGGCCCAGCCGACGACGGACTCCGTCTCGGGGCGCGGCACGAACACCCCGGGGCCGACCTGGAGTTCCAGGTAGCGGAAGAAGGCGTGGCCGGTGATGTGCTGGAGCGGCTCGCGCTGCTCACGGCGCGCGATTGCCTCCCAGTAGCGGGCGTCGAAGTCCGAGTCCTTCACGGAGTGCAGCGCGCCGCGCTTCACGCCGTGCACGAACGCGGCGAGCTCCTCGGCGTCGTTGCGCGGCGAGGGCACGCCCGCGTCGGCCAGCCGCTGGGTGGCCTGGGCCACCTCTGCGAGCAGCAGGTTCACGCTCGTCCTCCGGTAGGTGTACGGGGCTTACGCGGCTGCCAGCTTGGCGGCCGAGTCCGCGTCGACGCAGGCCTGGATCATCGCGTCGAGGTCGCCGTCCAGGACCTGGTCCAGGTTGTACGCCTTGAAGCCGACACGGTGGTCCGAGATGCGGTTCTCCGGGAAGTTGTACGTACGGATCTTCTCGGAACGGTCCACGGTGCGGACCTGGCTGCGGCGCACGTCGGCCGCCTCCCGCTCCGCCTCCTCCTGCGCCGCGGCGAGCAGCCTGGAGCGCAGGATACGCATCGCCTGCTCCTTGTTCTGCAGCTGGCTCTTCTCGTTCTGGCAGGAGGCGACGACTCCGGTGGGAACGTGCGTGATGCGCACGGCGGAGTCGGTGGTGTTGACCGACTGGCCGCCGGGGCCGGAGGACCGGTACACGTCGATGCGCAGGTCGTTGGGGTTGATCTCGACGTCGACCTCCTCGGCCTCGGGCGTGACCAGCACGCCGGCCGCGGAGGTGTGGATACGGCCCTGGGACTCGGTGGCCGGCACCCGCTGCACGCGGTGCACTCCGCCCTCGTACTTCAGGCGGGCCCAGACGCCCTGGCCGGGCTCGGTCGCGCCCTGGCCACCCTTGGTCTTCACGGCGACCTGGACGTCCTTGTAGCCGCCCAGTTCGGACTCGGTGGCGTCGATGATCTCGGTCTTCCAGCCGACGCGCTCGGCGTAGCGCAGGTACATCCGCAGCAGGTCGCCGGCGAACAGGGCCGACTCGTCGCCGCCCGCGCCCGCCTTGATCTCGAGGATGACGTCCTTGTCGTCGCTGGGGTCGCGCGGGACCAGGAGCAGCCGCAGCTTCTCCGTGTACTCCTCGCGCTGCTTCTCCAGCTCCTTGACCTCGGCGTAGAAGTCCGGGTCGTCGGCGGCGAACTCGCGCGCGGTCACGATGTCCTCGCCGGTCTGCTTCCAGGAGCGGTACGTGGCGACGATGGGGGTGAGCTCGGCGTAACGCTTGTTCAGCTTGCGCGCGTTGGCCTGGTCGGAGTGGACCGCCGGGTCGGCGAGCCTGGTCTCCAGGTCGGCGTGCTCACCGACGAGATCCTCGACGGCCTCGAACATCTTGGGCTCCTGTACTGCGGACGAAAAGGGAAGGCGGGCGACCAAAAACGCCGGTCCCCGGGCACCCCGAGCAGGGGCAGCCGTGGACCGGCGCTGGCGGCTCGCTACTTCTTGGAGCCGGCGGCCTTGCCGAAGCGGGCCTCGAAGCGGGCCACACGGCCACCGGTGTCGAGGATCTTCTGCTTGCCCGTGTAGAACGGGTGGCACTCGGAGCAGACCTCGGCACGGACGGTGCCGCTGGAGATCGTGCTGCGGGTGGTGAACGACGCGCCACAGGTGCAGCTGACCTGCGTCTCGACGTACTCGGGGTGGATGTCGCGCTTCAAGGTGTCTCCTAGTTTCGGGAGGGCGCCGGGTCGCAGCCGCGGATTGCGGAGGCGTGAACCGGAGCCGACGTACCAGTCTGCCAGGACTGGGCGCATCCCCCAAAACCGGGGGCCGCGGTGATCTATTCCCCGGGGGCGTCCGGGGCCCGCGGAAACCACTCCCCGGCCGGCCGCGGACGGGCCGCGGAACGGCGGCGGGAGGGGCCGCGGGCCAACGGTGGCCCTGCTAGGAGGAGGTCACGACGCCCTTGGCGTCGCCGGTGGCGTTGCCCCTGGTGGCGGACTTCGGGATCGCCCGGTCGTTCTCCAGGGCGGTCCACACCTGCTTCGCCTTGGCCTTCTGCACGATGACGCGGTTCATGTTCGCCGGGTCGTACTGCACCGGCATCGTGACCATGTGCATGTGCGAGGAGCTGATGCCCTTGAGGCCGCTCGCGAAGGACATCAGCGAGTTCACCGAGCCCAGGTCGGAGTCGGCCGTGACGGCCTTGGTGGCCGTGTCGGCGAGGTCGTAGAGCTTCTTCGGGCTGGTGAGGAGGCCGACGTGCTTGACCTGGTCGACCAGCGCCTTGACGAACGCCTGCTGGAGCTGGATGCGGCCCAGGTCGGAGCCGTCGCCGACGCCGTGCCGGGTGCGGACCAGGCCGAGGGCCTGCTCGCCGTCCAGCTGGTGCGTGCCGGCCTTCAGGTTCAGGTGGCTGTCGGTGTCCTTGATGGCCTTGCTGGTCGTCACCCGGACCCCGCCGAGCTCGTCGATCAGCTTCTGGAAGCCGGAGAAGTCGACCTCCAGGTAGTGGTCCATGCGGATGCCGCTGAGCGACTCGACGGTCTTCACCGCGCAGGCCGCGCCGCCGGTGGAGTACGCGGAGTTGAACATCACGCCGGACGCGGCGTCGTGGGTGTCGCCCTTGGTGTCGGTGCACGCGGGCCGGTCGATGAGGGTGTCGCGCGGGATGGAGACCACGCTGGCCTTCTTGTGGCCCCGGTAGACGTGCACGACCATCGCGGTGTCGGAGCGGGCGCTGCCGTCGTCGGTGCCGCCGCCGAGCGCCTTGTTGCCGCCGGAGCGGGTGTCCGAGCCGAGGACGAGGATGTTCTCCGAGCCGTTGTCGACCTTGGTGGGCCGGTCGGTGCCGAGGGCCTGGTCGATGTCCACGCTCTTGATGTTGCCGTTGAGCTTGAAGTACAGGTACCCCACCCCGGTGCCGCCCAGGACCACGATCCCGGCGGCGGTCCAGGCCGTCACCACGAGGCCCCTGCGGCGCTTGGCGCGGGGTTTGCGGCGTCGGCCTGCGGTGCCCTGGCGTGGGCCGTCGGTGCCGGTGTCCCCCGGTATTCCGGGCTCCGGCGTGCTCTCGGCGGACATGTGCTCCTCGAATCTCGTCCGGTCGGATACCCCCTGTTTTCAGGGTCAGGCCTGGTCGCTCGCGACCCGTACCGCTCCATCGTCGCTCTACCTGCGTCGCTCCACCTGGTCAGACAGCGGAACCCGGCAAAGGGTTGCACGGCGCGCTGTGGCCGCTTCCGGGCAGCGCCGGGCACGGGCGGAGGGCGCGGAAACCGGGTCGGGCGGCGCTCACCTGCGGTTTCGGCCGAGGAAGCGGCACCGCGGGAAAACCGGCGCCGGTACCTCCCGCGAGATCTTTGCCACAGGGATCCGCCCCGTCGCGGGGCGCGGCGCCCCCGGGTGAGGTCGTCGGGTGAGGTCGGCGGCGGGGCGGGAGCGCCGCCCCGGCAGACCTCCGCGGGCCGCTCACCGTCGTAGGACGGACGGGACGGTCGGGGCGGTCCGCCTTCGTGGGACGGCCGGTCGGGGCGGTCCGCCTTCGTAGGGCGGACGGTCGGGGGCGGTCCGCCTTCGCAGGGCGGCCGGTCGGGGCGGTCCGCCTTCGTAGGGCGGACGGTCGGGGGCGGTCCGCCTTCGCAGGGCAGCCGGTCGGGGGCGGCCCGCCTTCGCAGGGCGGACGGTCGGGGGCGGTCCGCCTTCGCAGGGCAGCCGGTCGGGGGCGGTCCGCCTTCGCAGGGCGGACGGTCGGGGGCGGTCCGCCTTCGTAGGGCAGCCGGTCGTGGCGGCCCGCCGGCCGCCCATACGGCCGTGATCGCACCGCCGGCGCCCGCGTCCCGCCCGGGGAACGGCAGGGGCCGCCTCGCGCCACTGCTGTGGCGGGAGGCGGCCCCTGGGTGAGTCCGCTGGTGCGCTGACGTCAGTCGCTGTTGCCCGGCGACGGGGTCGTCTTCTGGATCTGCATCAGGAACTCGGCGTTCGACTTGGTCTGCTTCATCTTGTCGAGGAGCAGCTCGATCGCCTGCTGCTGGTCGAGCGCGTGCAGCACACGGCGCAGCTTCCAGGTGATCGCCAGCTCGTCGCTGCCGAGCAGCAGCTCTTCCTTACGGGTGCCGGACGCGTCGACGTCCACCGCCGGGAAGACGCGCTTGTCGGCGAGCTTCCGGTCGAGCTTGAGCTCGGCGTTGCCGGTGCCCTTGAACTCCTCGAAGATGACCTCGTCCATGCGGGACCCGGTGTCGACGAGCGCGGTCGCGAGGATCGTCAGCGAGCCGCCGTCCTCGATGTTGCGCGCGGCGCCGAAGAACCGCTTCGGCGGGTACAGCGCGGTCGAGTCGACACCACCGGACAGGATGCGGCCGGAGGCGGGGGCGGCGAGGTTGTAGGCACGGCCCAGACGCGTGATGGAGTCGAGCAGCACGACGACGTCGTGACCCAGCTCCACCAGACGCTTGGCGCGCTCGATGGCCAGCTCGGCGACCGTGGTGTGGTCCTCGGCCGGACGGTCGAAGGTCGAGGAGATGACCTCGCCCTTGACCGAGCGCTGCATGTCGGTGACCTCTTCCGGACGCTCGTCGACCAGGACGACCATCAGGTGGCACTCGGGGTTGTTGTGCGTGATCGCGTTGGCGATCGCCTGCATGATCATGGTCTTGCCGGTCTTCGGCGGGGCCACGATCAGACCGCGCTGGCCCTTGCCGATCGGCGCGACGAGGTCGATGATCCGCGTCGTCAGCACGCCCGGGTCGGTCTCCAGACGGAGCCGGTCCTGCGGGTACAGAGGCGTCAGCTTGTTGAACTCCGGTCGCCCGCGCCCGGATTCGGCCGCCATGCCGTTCGCCGAGTCGAGGCGCACGAGCGCGTTGAACTTCTCGCGGCGCTCGCCCTCCTTCGGCTGCCGGACCGCGCCGGTGACGTGGTCGCCCTTGCGCAGGCCGTTCTTGCGGACCTGGGCGAGGGAGACGTACACGTCGTTGGGGCCCGGCAGGTAGCCCGACGTGCGGATGAAGGCGTAGTTGTCGAGGATGTCCAGGATGCCCGCGACGGGGATCAGGACGTCGTCGTCGGCGAGCTGCGGCTCCGGCGTGCCGATCTCGTCGCGGCCGCGACGGCCACGGCGGTCGCGGTAACGGCCGCGGCGGCCACGGCGTCCGCCGTCGAAGTCGTCGTCGTCCTGGGGGCCGTTGTCGCGCTGCTGGCGGTCCTGACGGTCCTGCCGTCCACCGCCCTGCTGCTGACGGTCCGGCCGGTCCTGGCGCTCCTGCCGGTCGGGGCGCTGCTGGCCGCCACCCTGGCCGCCGCCCTGCTGCTGCTCGTCGCCCTTGGTGCCCCGGCGGTCGCGGTCACGGCCGCCCCGGTCACGGTCGCGGCGGTTCTGACGGCCCTGACGGCCGTCGGCGTCGGTGGAGTCGCCCTGCGCCTGGGCGGGCGACTCGGACTGCGACTCGCTCTTCGCCTCGGCGGTGACCGTCTCCGGGCTGCCCGCGTCGGCGGTGGCACGGCGGCGACGGCGCTCCACGGGGGCGTCGTCCGCCCCGCGCTCGGCGTCTGCCCCACGCTCGGCCTCGCTCGCACGGGAGGGGCCGCCGGCCGGCTGGCCGGGGATCTCGATCTGCTGCTGGGCCACGGCCTTCTCGGCGGGGGCCTCGGCCGACGCCTTCTTCCCGGCGGCGGGGGCCTCCTCACCCGTACGGGCCTTGGAGGTGGCGCGGCGCTTCGGCTTGCTCTCGGCGGCGTCGGCCTTGGCCTCGGCGCCGGCCTGCGAGCCGCCGCCCTGCGCCTCCTTGATGACCTCGATCAGCTGGCTCTTGCGCATGCGCCCGGTGCCCCTGATACCGAGGCCCGAGGCGACCTGCTGCAGCTCGGCCAGCACCATGCCGTCGAGGCCGGTACCACGGCGCCGCCGGGAGCCGGCACCGGTGGCAGGCGCGGAGGCGTCCGTGGCGGGCGCGGCGGTCTCCTCGACACGTGCGCCCATCAGATCGGTGGTGTCGCTCACGAAGGGTCCTTCCCTGGAGCGGACGTCGGCCTGTCTGGCTCGGCGACCGTTTGTGCTGTCCGGCTTCGGTCCTTGCTGTGTGGACCGTGCCGGGGCGGTGGTCCGCCTGGACGGCGGAGGAATGTGGTGACGGCGCTTCCCTGAGCCGTGGCACTGAGTGTCCGTGTCACGCGGCTTGGTCGCACCGGTTCCGGAGCGTGCCCGGCAGGTCGCTCAGTGCCCGCGTACGGCGTACTGCCCACGTACGACATACGGAACACGGTGCGGCTTGGGAGGCTCCCGGAAGAATGTCTGTCCCGGACGGGGACACGAAGCACCTCGCCATGGTGGGGTCGGGTGCAGACTTGAGATTAACACTACCGGATCCAACAAACATTCCCCCTCTCGAAATCCGGCGACCGCGCGCTGCTAATGGACACTGACGGGCGCGAGCGGCAGCACACTCGCTCCCCGCGCGTCGAGTTCGAGCCTGTTCGCGGCCCAGCCCTCGCCCGCCAGATGGGCGACCTTGTCGGCGCTCTCGTGGTCGACCAGCGCCAGCACGGTGGGTCCCGCGCCGGAGATCACCGCGGGTACGCCATCGGCCCGCAGCCTCTCCACCAGCGCGGCGCTCTCCGGCATCGCCGGGGCGCGGTACTCCTGGTGGAGCCGGTCCTCGGTGGCCGGCAGCAGCAGTTCGGGGCGCCGGGTGAGCGCCTCGACGAGCAGGGCGGCGCGGCCCGCGTTGGCGGCGGCGTCGACGTGCGGCACGGTGCGCGGGAGCAGTCCGCGCGCCGTCTCCGTCAATACCGGCTTTCCGGGTACGAAAACCACCGGAACGATGGAATCGGCCGGGTCCGTCCTGATCGCCCGTGCCGCGCCGCGTTCCATCCAGGAAAGGGTGAATCCGCCGAGCAGACAGGCCGCGACATTGTCGGGGTGGCCCTCGATCTCGGTGGCGAGTTCCAGCAGCGCTGCGTCGTCGAGCCTGGACTCGCCGCCTATGGTCACCGCGCGCGCGGCGACGATCCCGGCGCAGATCGCGGCCGAGGAGGAGCCGAGGCCGCGGCCGTGCGGGATGCGGTTGGCGCAGACGATCTCAAGGCCGCGGGGCTGTCCGCCGAGCAGGTCGAAGGCGGTGCGCAGGGCCCGTACGAGCAGATGGCTCTCGTCGCGCGGGAGGGTCTCGCCGCCCTCGCCGGCGATGTCGATGTGCAGCCCGGAGTCGGCCACGCGGACGACCACGTCGTCGTAGAGCCCCAGTGACAGGCCGAAGGCGTCGAAGCCCGGGCCGAGGTTGGCACTGGTGGCGGGAACGCGCACCCGGACGGCGGCGGCGCGGAAAGCGGGACCGGCCATCTTTCGATGACTCTCCTTGAGCTGCGGGATTGTCGAATGACATTCGATAGGTACCTGATGAGGACCCTCGGGCCGTGGAGACGGCGCGGTGCCGAGCCATATGCGAGGGCATATGCGGCGGGCGGGTTCGGTACAGCTTATCGAAGGAAGGTTCTGTGGCGACATAGGGCGCACAGGAGGCGCACGATGCGTGTCGTAAGCCCCCTGTGCACCCCCGAAGGGGATTCCCCCCGGCGCGGGGGCCGGCCTGCCCCCGCGCGCGGGACGCTCAGGCGAGGCCGAGGCGCTCGGCGGCCGTCACGGCGTCGACCGGGACGGTGACCGGCTGCGGCGCACCCGCGACGGCCCAGTCGGGGTCCTTGAGGCCGTTGCCGGTGACGGTGCACACGATCCGCTGGCCCGGGTCGACCTTGCCCTGCTCGGCGGCCTTCAGCAGACCGGCGACGGACGCGGCGGACGCCGGCTCCACGAAGACACCCTCCTGCGCGGCCAACAGCCGGTAGGCGCGCAGGATCTCACGGTCCGTCACCTCGTCGATGAGGCCACCGGACTCGTCCCGCGCGGCCAGCGCGTACTGCCAGGACGCGGGGTTTCCGATCCGGATGGCGGTGGCGATGGTCGAGGGGTCCTTGACGACCTCGCCCCGCACGATCGGGGCGCTGCCCGAGGCCTGGAAGCCCCACATGCGCGGGGTGTGCGAGGCGACGGAGTCGGCGGCGTACTCCGTGTACCCCTTCCAGTACGCGGTGATGTTGCCCGCGTTGCCCACCGGCAGGACGTGGATGTCGGGCGCGTCCCCGAGCATGTCCACGATCTCGAAGGCCGCGGTCTTCTGCCCCTCGATGCGCACCGGGTTGACCGAATTGACCAGCGCCACCGGGTAGTTGTCGCTCAGCGACCGGGCGAGCGTCAGGCAGTCGTCGAAGTTGCCGTCGACCTGGAGGATCTTCGCGCCGTGCACGAGGGCCTGGCCCATCTTGCCGAGCGCGATCTTGCCCTGCGGCACGAGGACGGCCGAGACCATGCCCGCGCGCACCGCGTACGCGGCGGCGCTCGCCGACGTGTTGCCGGTGGAGGCGCAGATGACGGCCTTGGCGCCCTCCTCCTTTGCCCGGGTGATCGCCATCGTCATGCCGCGGTCCTTGAAGGACCCGGTCGGGTTGGCCCCCTCCACCTTGAGGTGGACCTCGCAGCCGGTGCGCTCGGAGAGCACCTGCGCGGGGACGAGGGGCGTGCCGCCCTCACGGAGCGTCACGACCGGCGTCGCGTCGGACACCGGCAGCCGGTCCCGGTACTCCTCGATGATTCCGCGCCACTGGTGGGTCATTGCTGGTTACTCTCCTTCAACCCGCATGATGCTGGCGACACCCCGCACGGTGTCGAGGCTGCGCAGCGCCTCGACGGTCCCGGTGAGGGACGCGTCGGACGCACGATGGGTGACGACGACCAGGGAGGCCTCGCCGTCCTTGCCTTGCTGGCGAACCGTATCGATCGAAACGCCGTGTTCGGCGAACACGGTCGCGACCTGGGCGAGAACACCCGGTTTGTCGGCAACGTCGAGACTGATGTGGTAGCGCGTGACGACCTCGCCCATGGGCGACACGGGCAGCGCCGCGTACGCGGACTCGCCGGGTCCGGTGGACCCGCTGAGCCGGTTGCGGCAGACGGCGACCAGGTCGCCGAGCACCGCCGAGGCGGTGGGGGCGCCGCCGGCACCGGGCCCGTAGAACATGAGCTGTCCGGAGGCGTCGGACTCCACGAAGACGGCGTTGTACGCGCCGCGCACGGAGGCCAGCGGGTGGCTGAGCGGGATCATCGCGGGGTGCACGCGCGCGGTGACGGAGCCGCCGTCGGCCGCCCGCTCGCAGATGGCGAGCAGTTTGATGGTGCAGCCCATCTCCCGCGCCGAGGCGAAGTCGGCGGCCGTGACCTCGGCCATGCCCTCGCGGTAGACGTCGTCGAGGCGCACCCGCGTGTGGAAGGCGATGCCGGCGAGGATCGCGGCCTTGGCGGCGGCGTCGAAGCCCTCGACGTCGGCGGTCGGGTCGGCTTCCGCGTACCCGAGGGCGGTGGCCTCGTCGAGTGCCTCCTGGTATCCCGCGCCCGTCGAGTCCATCTTGTCGAGGATGAAGTTCGTGGTGCCGTTGACGATGCCGAGCACCCGGTTCACCTTGTCGCCGGCGAGGGACTCGCGCAGCGGCCGGATCAGCGGAATGGCCCCGGCGACGGCGGCCTCGTAGTAGAGGTCCTTCTTGTTCTCCTCCGCCACCGCGTGCAGCGCGGCGCCGTCCTGGGCGAGGAGGGCCTTGTTGGCGGAGACCACGGAGGCGCCGTGCTCGAATGCGGTGGTGATGAGGGTCCGGGCCGGCTCGATACCGCCGATGACCTCGATGACGACGTCGATGTCCCCGCGCTTGACGAGGGCGGTGGCGTCGGTGGTCACCAGGCTCGCCTCGATGCCGTCCCGGACCTTGCCGGGCCGCCGTACGGCCACACCCGCGAGCTCCACGGGCGCTCCGATCCGGGCGGCGAGGTCGTCGGCGTGCGTCGTCATGATGCGCGCCACCTCTGAGCCGACCACTCCGCAGCCCAGCAGCGCCACTTTCAGCGGACGCGTACGCATCATCCGACCTCGTTTCCTCATACCGTCATCGGTGGGACCAGTCTCACTCACCGGACGGGAGTTTCTATCCCTCGTCCGGATTGTGAGATATCTATTTCATTTGTACCGGGGTGAAAGACAGGAGATCTTCCGCCGGCAATTCCGGAACGGGCGGCTCCTCACCCGACGTCGAGGCGCAGCAGGTCCTCCTCCGTCTCGCGGCGGACGATGACCCGGGCCTCGCCGTCGCGCACGGCGACGACCGGCGGCCGCAGCACGTGGTTGTAGTTGCTGGCCATGGACCGGCAGTACGCACCCGTGGCCGGTACGGCGATCAGGTCACCCGGTGCCAGGTCGGCCGGCAGGAACGCGTCCTTCACCACGATGTCACCGCTCTCGCAGTGCTTGCCGACCACCCGCACGAGCATCGGCTCGGCGTCCGAGGTGCGGGAGACCAGGGCCACGCTGTACTCGGCGTCGTACAGCGCGGTGCGGATGTTGTCGGACATGCCGCCGTCGACGGAGACGTACGTCCGCAGCCCGTCGAGCGGCTTGATCGTGCCGACCTCGTAGAGCGTGAACGCGGTAGGGCCGACGATGGCCCGTCCCGGCTCGACGGAGATCCGGGGGGTGCGCAGCCGCGCCCCCTCGCACTCGCGGGTCACGATGTCCGTGAGCGCCTTGGCGATCTCGTGCGGCTCACGCGGGTCGTCGGAACTGGTGTAGGCGATGCCGAGTCCGCCGCCGAGGTCGATCTCGGGCAGCTCCACGCCGTGCTCGTCGCGGATCTCCTTCAGCAGCGAGACCACCCGGTGGGCGGCGACCTCGAAGCCGGACATGTCGAAGATCTGCGACCCGATGTGGGAGTGGATCCCGATGAGTTCGAGCCCGTCGAGCTGCAGGGCCCGCCGCACCGCCTCGGCCGCCTGCCCGCCGGCGAGCGGGACGCCGAACTTCTGGTCCTCGTGGGCGGTCGCGATGAACTCGTGCGTGTGGGCCTCGACGCCGACGGTGACACGGATCTGCACCCGCTGCCGCTTCCCGAGGGACTGCGCGATGTGCGCGACCCGCACGATCTCCTGGAACGAGTCGAGGACGATCCGCCCGACCCCGGCCTCGATCGCGCGCTCGATCTCCCGCGGCGACTTGTTGTTGCCGTGGAGGGCGATGCGGTCGGCGGGCATCCCGGCGGACAGCGCGGTGGCGAGTTCGCCGCCGGAGCAGACGTCGAGGTTGAGCCCCTCCTCGTGCAGCCAGCGCACGACCGCGCGGGAGAGGAACGCCTTGCCGGCGTAGAAGACGTCGGCGTCGGTCCCGAACGCGCTGCGCCAGGCGCGGGCCCGGGCGCGGAAGTCCGTCTCGTCGACGACGTAGGCGGGGGTGCCGTGCTGTTCGGCGAGGCTCTTGACGTCGACCC
Organism: Streptomyces sp. NPDC005574; assembly: GCF_040605435.1. NCBI lineage: Bacteria > Bacillati > Actinomycetota > Actinomycetes > Kitasatosporales > Streptomycetaceae > Streptomyces > Streptomyces sp. NPDC005574. Next base: position 181,287 of record NZ_JBEXCW010000003.1, on the reverse strand, counting down.
CGCCGACGCGGACGACCCCGTCGGCGTCCCGCCCGACGGTCTGCGCCCACACCTTGGGGTCCAGGGCGTTGAGGTCGGCGGCCGGGGCGGCGTAGTGGCCCTCGGGAAGGACGTCGGCGTGACGGGGCCCGGCGGGGTGTGCGGAACGGCTCATGTTCTTCGGTGGCTCTCTGTGTCTCGCGGTGTCCCGCGGTCGGTCGCGGCCTGGCCCGCCGAGGTCTCCCGGAACACCCGGGGTGGCGGGCCGAAGGCTCTGATCAGAGGTGGTCGGGGGCGTCGATACCGAGCAGGGTCAGGCCGCCGGCCAGCACCGTCCCGGTCGCTTCGGCGAGCGCGAGCCGGGCCCGGTGGGCGGCCGAGGGTTTCTCCTCGCCGTACGGCAGGACGGTGAGCAGGAAGGGCAGCGCGGCATCGGCGACGGTGACGAGGTGCCGGGCGAGGCGGTCGGGGGCGTGGTGCGCCGCGGCGGCACCGAGCACCCGGGGGTGATCGGCGAGAGCGGCGAGCAGGGCTTCGGCCCCGGGGGTGGGGCCGGGTTCGGCGGCGAAGCCGAGGTCGTCGGCGTTGCGGCTGAGGGCCCGGGTGCGGGCGTGCGCGTACCGGACGCGGAAGAGAGGGTTGCTCTCCCGCTGGACGAGGTGCTCGTCACCGACACGGGGCCGGTCGTGGGCGGCGGGGTACAGCAACGCCCACCGCCCGGCGTCCCGCCCGAGCGAAACGGGGTCGGCGGGGGCGGGGACCGGTCGGATGGTGAGGGGGTGGGGGGAGGGGGGTGCGGGGGTGGCTTCGGGTGCGGGTGCGGGTGCCGGTGCCGGTGACAGGGGTGACGGTGACAGGGGTGACGGTGGCTGCGGGGTGTGGTGGGCGTCGGTGTCTCGGCCGAGGCGGGGTCCGAGGCCGGGTCCGAGTCCGAGGTCGGGATCGAGGTCGGGTCCGGGTCCGAGGTCGAGGTCGGCTGCGGGTCCGAGGTCGAGGTCGGGTCCGAGGTCGAGGTCGGGTCCGGGTCCGAGGTCGGGATCGAGGTCGAGGCCGTCGGTCCACCGTGGTTCCGGTGGTGCGTCGCGGCTGGTGCGGACGTCGGCGCCCTGCGAGCGCAGCAGCCGCGCGGTGACCTCGGTGACGACGGCGGCACGGACCTCGTGGGCCGCGTGGAGCCGCACGAGCTGCCCGGTGGGCGCCTCGGCCAACCCGTACCGCCGCGGCCCGAGCCGCAGGATCTCCCCGACGAGGCCGGCTGAGGCGGAGCGCTCCAGGCTGATGTTGAGGAATCCCGCCCCGGTGACGACCACGTCGGCGATGCCGGGGGCGGAGATCAGATGCGCCCGCACCACCTCGGCGACCCACAACGGGGCCCGCCCGGCCGGCCGCGACAGCTGCAGCGCGATGCTGGTGGCGTAGTCACCGCACCCCCCGGCCCCGGGAGGCGTCACGACAGCCCGCCCGGGCACGGTCACGCGTAGCTCCCCCTCGTCCACGGCACGACGCACCGCGCCCAGCACGGTACGGGACAGCTCGACGGGGGTCACGGGACCAGCGTAGGGGAGGAGGGGGGGTGGGGGCGCGAAGTGGTTTGGGATGTGGACGGGGGTGGGTGGGGATGCGTGCGGTGGGGTGACGGTGGCGGCGGGGACACTGGCGGGGGCGGCCGATGATGGACGGCCGGGAGACGGACGTGGGTCCTCGGGGCTCGTGCCACCGGCCCTCAGGTCACCCGCCGGCCTGACCGGCGCGTTCTCCGTGCGGGGCTCGTTCTCCGTACGGGGCCCGTTCACTGTGCGGGGCGCGTTCGGTGTGTCGGTCAGGCCCTTCGGTGTGTCGATCAGGGTGCCGATCGACGGGGTCGGGGCGCTCGCCCTCCGGTACGTCGAAGACGTCATCGCCCCCGAGCACCGAGGCCTCACCGTCCGCAGCCGGCACACTCCGCGTCCGCTCGACCAACTGCCGTACGAGCCGCACGAGTTCGGCGGGTTCGAAGGGCTTGGCGAGGAAGGCGTCGACGCCGACATCGAGTCCGCTCTCGACCTCGTACTGCGTACAGGCACTGACGATGGCGAGGGGAAGGTGACGGGTCCGAGGATCGGAACGCAGCCGGGCGGCGGTCCGGAGACCGTCCAGACGGGGCATCACGACATCGAGGGTGACGACATCGGGGCGCACCTGATGCACGACATCCAGACACTCGGCACCATCGGCCGCGGTCACGACCTCAAGCCCCTCAAGCTCGAGATTGACCCTGATCAACTGCCGGATGACCTTGTTGTCGTCCACAACAAGCACCCGGCCCGAAGCGCCTGGCACAACTCGAGAGTAGGTGGGGACCGGCCACCGCGTCCGGCTTTTCCCCACTTCCGCCCCTCCCCCCTCCGGAGCCGTCGAACCACCCGCCCCGCACGCCCCACCCATGACCTCCCCGACGCGCCAAAACGCGTTGATGAACACCCCTGACGAGCTGGTAGGGTTCTACCCGTCGCCGCGAACACCGCGACCGACACGCCCCCGTAGCTCAGGGGATAGAGCAACGGCCTCCGGAGCCGTGTGCGCAGGTTCGAATCCTGCCGGGGGCACCCCTCATGAGGTGCCCAAAGACCCCGTCACCAGCGGAAACGCTGAGGCCGGGGTCTTCGCGTATGTGCAGGCGGATGCAGCCCGAAGCGGCTCCATGTCCGGTCTGTGGGCGAGGGGTCGACGGGATCTTGGAGCGTTCCCGCAAGTAGTGAGTCTGATCCGAGTCGAGTAGGCCGGCTCCTCGCTATCGTCGTGCTGGCCCTGGGGGCCGCCGCGGAGGGGACATCGGGCTGGCGGAGGCGGGCTGTCGAGCTGCCTACAAACGCTGGCTCAAGGCGGATGAAGAGACGAGTTGGGGGACTCATGGACGTGACCACTCTGGCTGTTGGGCTGATCACCGCTGGAGGAACTCTGGGTGGGGCGATGTTCAACGAGTTCGCCAGCCAGAAGCGCGAAAGGCGCGCTGATCAACAACGGGTGCAGGAACGCGACGACGGAGTGCAGCAGGCAAGACGTGATCTCTATGCCCGTCTGAACACCACGGCTCGCGCCTATCGAGTAGCTGCCAGAGATGCAGTCCGAGCAGCCGAGCGAGGTGAAACCATCGATTCATCCGTCCTCGACGCCGCCAAAGAGGCCTGGGCAGACGAATATTCTCAGGCACAGATGGCACTGACGAAGGACGTCCTGGAGGTGACCTCGACCCTTAACCGGGCCTTGGGCGCCGGGTACACCGTTGTAAAACGGTTGCCGAGCGGCCCCGGTTCAGAAGTCGCATACAGTCGGGCAAATACCTGGTTCAGCGGTCCGCTGTCCGACGGCGTGTATCTACTGCGGGTCACTTTGCGACATGACCTCGGTGTCGAGGTAAAACCCGACTTCGAGCGCTCTCGCATGCGGGGTCTCACCGTCCTCGACACTGAGCGGAAAAGCCTTGAACGTCAACTCAACTCAGAGCAGACGCACGCCAACCGATCTGCATAGCGCATAGTCCGAACCCCGAGGCCCCTGGCCAGAACGCTCAGGGGCCTCGGAAATGATCAGGTCCTGTCACTCGTATTCGCGCAGCAGGTCCTCGATACGCCAGTTGGCGACGTCCTGCCGTCCGTCGAGGCACTTCGCTCAGCGGGTCAGCAGGACGCCGACAGCGCCGGCTCGACGTGCTCGTCCGAGGGGTAGCGAGAATCGGAAGCTGCGCTCTTCGCCAAAGGTGAAACCGCTGTCGGGCGGTCGCGGTTTCGGCTCGGCGCAGATGTTGCTGAGAAGCTCGCTCCGAAGCGGGGTCCAGCCTTCATCCGGAAGCGGGTGCTGTGAGCTGACAGCGTCCGTGTGGGCGAGTGGCCGGAAGTTGGCGTCGGCTATTTGTCTGCTTTGTATAGCTTTATGTTTTTGTTGACGAAGAGGTGGACGTAGCCGCATTGCCAGCAGATCAGGCCGGTGGCGTTCTCGTCGGCCCAGGCCAGTTTCATGAACTCCATGCCCGTGCTGTTGAGCAGGACGCCCCGCTCCCGGAACCGGTCTCCCTTGCAGACCTGGCAGGTGAGCCAGACGTCCCCCAGTGCTGCTCGTACCGGCTTCGCCATCGTGCGACGCCCCCGTCCTCGTGATCGAAAGGGACGAGACTACGGGGCCGGCCGAAGTCAGGTGCGCCCGGGTCGGTCAGGTGGACGTGGGCGCCCGCTTCGGCGTTGTGTTCTCAGTGGTTGCGGCACTTCGACACGTCGATCCGGACTATCTGCGGGTCGTGGTCGCTCGCCTGGTCGGCGAACTCCGCGTTGATGTGGACCACGTCGTAGTCGAGCGACGTGATCGACGGGGTCGTCAGGATGTGGTCCAGGGTCTGGGAGTTGCCGTCGTAGACGTAGGTGTAGCGCTCGGCGGCCGGGAGTGTGGTGATCAGCGGCTTGAGGACCCGGGCGGCGGTGAGGGCGGTGAGCGTCGGGGAGAACTCGTAGTCGTTGAGGTCGCCCAGTACGACCGCCTTGGCGTTCCTGTCGGCGGCCAGGAGTGTCTTCACGAAGGTGTTGACCTCGGCCGCCTGCTACGCGCGCTGGGTTTCCGAGCTGCGGGCCGGCGGCTGGTAGCGGCCGTGCAGGGGCTGGTCGCCGCCCTTCGACGTGAAGTGGTTGGCGATCACGAAGACCTGCCGGCCGTGGAAGGTGAACTCGCCGACCAGGGGCTTACGGCTGCTGGTCCACGCGTCGCTCGTCGGGTCGATGCGGCCCGGGGAGTGGGTGAGCTGGACTCCCTTGCGGGTCTTCTCCACGCTGGTGGCCGTCGTCGCGTCGCCGGCCGAACGGTCGGTGAAGGAGACCCGCTTGGGGTTGAAGAGGAAGACCTGGCGGATGTTGCCGCCGGGCTCGCCGCCGTCCTTGTCGTTCTCGGGGGCGACGTAGCGCCAGGTGTAACTCGGGCCGCCGGCCGCGCGGATGGCGTCGGCGAAGCGCCTGAGGGTCGCCTCCGCGGTCACCGTGCCGTCGTTCACCGCGCCGTTGTCGTCCTGGATCTCCTCCAGGGCCACGACGTCGGGCGAGTTGAGGTTGACGGCGACGCCCTCGGCGAGACGGTCGAACTTCTCCTGGTCGTCGAGCGCGTCCAGGTTCTCCACGTTGTACGTGGCGACCGCGAGCTCGTCGCCCTTCTGCCTGCGGGTCACCTCCCGCTTCAGGCCGTTGTCCACGAGGGTGCCGAGCTGGGTGGCCTGGACGTTGTAGCCGCCGTAGGTGGAGTAGTCGAGGGGGCCGGTGGTCGGGCCGGTCAGGTCGTCGCCGACGTTCGCCACGGGGAAGGGGGCAGCCTTGTCCAGCGACATCACCTCGATACGGCCCGTGTTGGGCTGGTCGTAGGAGGAGTACAGGGTGCCGCCGCGCGCCGTCGTGTTCTCCCCCGGCTTCACCGTGACCCACAGCTCGCCGTACGTGTCCGTCGCGCCGACCACGCGGGCGTCCGTGAAGGTCACCCTCATGCCTTCCAGCGACTCGAAGAAGTCCTGGGCGTAGACGGCCGGTTGGAGGGCGAGGGACTCCACGCCCGCACCGGCCGCCGTCGGGATGTAGGCGTCCGGGACCGTGATGGCGTCCAGGGTCTCGGCCGCGGGGAGCGTGTTGCCCCCGGACAGGACGGTCGCCGTAGGGGCGGTGATCTCGGTGGCGGACTGGCTGGTGCTGCTCGGGTAGTACTCGCTGACCTTGCCGGAGACCAGAACCGAGTCGCCGACCGCCACGGTGGGGGCGGTGGAACCGGTGTAGACGAAGACGCCCTCGCTGGTACGGGGGTCGGTGTCGGGCTGCGGGTCCTGGATCCAGTACCCGAGGGAGCCGCTCGTACGGACGCCCGTGACGATGCCGGGGACACGGGTGACCGTCCGGCCGGCGTACGGGGAGAGGCGGGTTCCGCCCTGGATGTCGTGGACGCGGACCGTGCCGGGGTCGGTGCCACCGCCGCCGTCCCCGCCTTCGTCACCCGAACCCGGCGTCTGACCGGCCGAGTTGACGGGGGACGGTGGGCCTGCGGTGAAGTCCGCCGCGTTGTCGTCGGTGTCGGCCAGGGACGGCGCCCGCGACACGGAGGACGTGTTCGAGGCGCCGGTGGCCGGGCCGCCGCCCTCGCGGACCACCGCGCTGCCGTAGCCCGCGAGGTCGACGATGCGGCTGTCCGCCGCGCAGTCCGCCGCCGTCTTGCAGGTCAGCGCGGTGGTGCCGGTGACCAGGGCGACGGTGCCGGACGTGGCGCTCATCGCGACCGAACCGCTCGCGTCGGGGGTCGGGAGCGCCGTCGTGCCGCCCGCGCCCGCGCCTTCCGCGACGAGGTAGCGGGCGCCGGGGGCGATCGTTCCGCTGAGGGGGGTCACCTGCCAGAGGGAGCCGGCGGACGGTGTACCCGGCAGGTACTGCACGCTGTAGCCCGACAGGTCGTAGGCGGCGGAACCGGCGTTGCCGAGTTCCACGAAGTCCCTGGTCAGGGTGGCTCCCGAGTTGCCTCCGCCGCCGTACGCCTCGGTGATCACCGCGGTGGTCGAGGGGGCGGCGTAGGCGGTGGGGAGGGCGGTGAGGGCGAGGGCGCCGGCCGCGCCGAGGGAGATGAGGGGGTAGGTGGCTCGGCGCGCGCGGGGTCTGTCGTCTGCGGGGGTGGACACGCTGGCGGTCTCCTCGTACCTCGGGTACGTCCGGCGCGGGGCTCGGGGCGTACGGGCGTGCGCCGTCGGGGACGGGCTTCACCATTGCCTGGGGGTCGGCTCAAGTTACGCGCGTAGAGGTCGGGTCACCTAGGGGGCGGACGTTAAATCGTGGCAACCGGTGGGTGTCCTGCGGGGTTTGGGGGTGGGGGTGGGGGTGGGGCCTGCGGGGGTGAACAGTGCGGGTTCGTTGGGGTTTTGCGCAGTTCCCCGCGCCCCCTGAGGGGGTTGTGGCTCGGGGCGTGAGCCTGTGCGGGCTCGTTGTTGTTTTTGCGCAGTTCCCCGCGCCCCTGGGGAGAATCGTGGCTCCGGTGCGTGAGTGGGTGCCGGATCGTTTGGGTTTTGCGCAGTTCCCGTGCCCCTGAGCGTGAGTCAGGCGGGGTGGTGGTGGGGGGAGGGGGATTTTTTGGTTCTTTTTTGGGCGGTGGATTTCTTTGCTGGTTGGGGGAGGTTCCTTATTTCGGCCTGGGTTTCTGGGGATTTTGATTTTCTGGCCGCCTGGACGCTTTTTTCCAAGGCTGCCGTCAGGTCCAGGACCTTGCCGCCCTCCGGGGGGTGGGGGGCTTCCGGTGGGGATTCACCGGCGGCTTTCGCGGCGACCACTTCTTCCAGGGCCTCGCGGTATTCGTCGTGCAGGTCGTCGAGGTCGATCTCGCCGAGGGTGTCCATGAGGGCGTCCGCGAGGTCGAGTTCCTTGTTGTTGACCGTGACCTTCGCGTCGGGCGCCACGCCCTGCGGGGGGCGGACCTCGTCCGGCCAGAGCAGGCCGTGCAGGACGATGGCGTCGTCGACCACCCGGAGCATGCCGAGGCGTTCCCGTCCCCGCAGGGCGAATTTCGCCACCGCCACCTTCTCGCTGCGCTTCAGCGCCTCCCGCAGCAGGGTGTACGGCTTCGCCGCGGGCGCGCTTCCCATCGCGAGGTAGTACGCGGTGTCCATCTGCAGCGGGTCGATCCGGTCGGCCGGCACGAACGCCACGATCTCGATCGTCTTCGCCGTCGGGAGCGGCAGGTGGGCCAGGTCGTCGTCCGTGATCGGGATGACCGTGCCGTCGGCGTCCTCGTACGCCTTGCCGATCTCCGACCCGCTGACCTCGCGGTCCTCCAGCTCGCAGACCTTTCGGTAGCGGACGCGGCCGCCGTCCTCCAGGTGGATCTGGCGGAACGAGATCGAATGGCTCTCCGTGGCGTTCATCAGCTTGACGGGGATGCTGACCAGGCCGAACGAGATGGCGCCGTTCCAGATGGATCGCACGTGCCGCACCCTTTCGATCGGTTTCCGCCGTTCTGTCAGCGTATGCGTGGGATTCTCATCGTATGATGCCGATCACAGAGGTGGAGGGACGGCGGCTCGCGCTCAGCAACCTGGACAAGGTGCTGTATCCCGCGACCGGGTTCACCAAGGGTGAGCTGCTGCACTACTACGCGACCACGGCCGGCGTGCTGCTGCCGCATCTGCGGGACCGGCCGGTGTCGTTCCTGCGGTATCCGGACGGGCCCGGCGGGCAGGTCTTCTTCGCCAAGAACGTTCCGCCGGGTACGCCCGACTGGGTCACCACCGTCGAGGTGCCCCGGTCGGAGGGGCCGGCCCGGATGGTGCTCGTGCAGGATCTGCCGAGCCTGATGTGGGCCGCGAACCTGGTCACCGAGTTCCACACGCACCAATGGGTCATCGACGCGCCTGGCCAGGCCGACCGGATCGTCTTCGACCTCGACCCCGGGCCGCCGGCCACCGTCGTGGACTGCTGCCGGGTCGCCCTGTGGCTGCGGGAGCGGCTGGCGGCGGACGGGATCGAGGCGTACGCCAAGACCTCCGGGTCGAAGGGGCTGCATCTGCTGGCGGCGGTGCGTGGGGCGTCCTCCGAGCGGACCACCGAGTACGCGAAGGAACTCGCCGTGGAGGCGGAGAAGGCCATGCCCGACCTCGTCGTCCACCGCATGACGCGGAGCCTGCGGCCCGGGAAGGTGTTCGTCGACTGGAGTCAGAACGCCGGCCGCAAGACGACCGCGACGCCCTACACGCTGCGGGCGCGGGCCGAGCCGTGGGTGTCGGCGCCGGTGACGTGGGGTGAGGTCGAGGGGTGCGAGGTGCCTGGGCGGCTGGCGTTCCGGGCGGAGGACATCGCGGGTCGCGTGGAGGAGTTCGGGGACCTGTTGGGGGCGTTGCTCGATCCCGAGGGTGGGGGGCCGTTGCCGTGAGGTGGGGGCGGGGCGGGGCCCTGCCGGGGTGCGGTGCCCTATCGGGGTGAGGTAGTGGACGTGGGGGCGGTCACCCTCCAGGGGCTGCGCCCCCGGACCCCCATCGGCCCTCCGGGCCTCGTCCTCAAACGCCGGACGGGCTGGATACGCCGACCCGGCATCCCCCATCCCCCTCAAACCCGCCCCCACGTCTGCCGGTCGCGGGCCGCTGCGTGGAGGGATTCCACGTCTGCCGGTTTGAGGACTCCGCCGAGTCTCGCCAGGGTCGCGATGCCGGTGTCCGTCAGGACGCGGACGTCGCGCGGTTCGGTGGTGATCGTGACGTTCGCGGGGCCGACCAGGGCGAGGACCGGGTGGACCTCGGCCGTGAGGGCGTAGGAGGCCCGGTCGGCGTCGGCGCGGACGCGGCGCAGCACCGGGCTCGTGTCCCGGCGGCTGAGCGCGACCACGGGGTCGGCGACGGTCACCCGGGACTTGTGGGCGTACAGCGTGTGGATGGCGAAGAGGCCGCCGGGGCCGATCACCAGGTGGTGGATGCGGTCGCCGCCGGGGAGCGGGACGGAGTGCAGGGCGTGCCAGCCGGCGCCGTCCAGGTGGTCCAGCATCTCCCCCACCGTCTGTTCCGCCGACAGGGCGCGGCGGCGGGGGTCGGGGCGCAGCCGGTGCGGCGGGCCCGGGTCGCGGTCCAGGGCGACCTGGAGGGCCTCGCCCGGGCGGTTGGGCGCCAGGTCGTCGTCGGGGTGGAGGGAGAGGCGGGCGAGCTCCGCCGGGGTCGGGACGGGGGGCGGGCCCACCGCGACCTGGCCCGTGAGGAAGGGCCCCAGGGCTTCCAGGACGTCGTCGCGGCGGTCCTCGCTCAGCAGGTTGACCCGGGCGGCCTCACGGTCGTACCAGGCGATGTTCCTGCCGTCCTGGAGACAGACGTACAGCCGTTCCTGGCCGTGTCGCCAGGTCGGTATGACGCGCAGCTGGTTCATGCACCATCACCCCACGACCATGGGAACAGGCGGGGTGCTCCGGGGGCAAGAACCCGGCTACCTTTGTGAGGAGTTGGCCGGCCCCCGGGGAGGCACCCTTGCGGACGCGCGGGAAGCAGTCCGACGTACCGCCTCCGGACAGCCCGTGGAGCGAGATCGTGCCGGGGCTGTGGATGGGCGGGCACGAGTTCAGGGTGCCTCCGGGACAGGTCGAGTTCGCGGTCGTACGGGACCAGTTCGATCTGGTGCTCACCCTGCTGAGGCTTCCCGGGCACGGGCCCGACCCGGGCGTCGAGCACCATGTGTGGCCGATTCCGGACGGCCCGCTGGACGGGACGCAGCTCGCGGGCGTGATCCGGCTGGCGCAGACAGCGTGCGACGCGCTGGACGACGGCCGCGAGGTCCTCGTGCGCTGCTACCACGGGTACAACCGTTCCGGCCTGGTCGTCGCGCACGCGCTGGTCCGCCGGGGACATTCCGGCGACGAGGCGATCCGGCTGATCCGGGCCCGCCGCTCGCCCTGGGCACTGCACAACGAGCTCTTCGTCGAGTACCTGCGGACGGGGCTGGCGACGGCCCGGCTCCTGGAGGAGCTCACCGAGTAGGCGAGCAATCGTTTCCTCGCGGTCCTGGGGCGGTTCGCCCGGGGAGGCGGTCCGCAAGGCAAAAAGGACGTCCGTACGAATAAGGTGTGCGAGGCCGCCATGGCCCAGCCCCCTGCCCAGTCACCTCAGGAGCACCGTGCCGCCCCGCCACCTCGTCCGCGCCGCCGCCGCGGCCGCCGTCCTGCTGGCCGGCGCCGTGGGCTGCGGCGACGGCGGCGGGCTGCACGCGGCCGGTGCCACCCCGACTGCGACCGGTCCCGACAAGCTGTGGCCCGATCTGCGGCCCGCCTCCAGCCCCGCCTGGGACTACGAGGACGGGGACTCCGAACTCGTGCGGGGCGTCACCGCCCCCGGCGACGACATCCACCGGGTGGATCCGGTGGATGTCGTCCGCGCGGAGATCCGCCGGCACCCGGCCGCGTACACCGGCCCCAAGGCGACCTACCGCGAGACGGTCCGCCGGATGGACGACTGCGGCGGGACGGCGACCGGGGGCGGGGCGGCGGCCGAGGGGGCCACACCCGGTACCGGCGCGAGTGGCCGTGGGTGTCCCGTTCTCCGGGCGTACTACCGCGACCTCACCGGTGACGGGCGGGACGACCTGACGCTGGGTTTCCGGCTGCTGCCCGGCAACCAGACGGCCGTGCGGGTCTACACGGTCCGGTCGGGACGGCTGGTCCAGGTGATGTCCAACGACGACGCCGTCACCGGGGTCGAACTGGCGGGCCGGTCGGTGATCATCCGCTCACCGTCCGACATCCCGGCCTACGAGTACCGGTTCCAGTGGACCTGGGACCCCGAGCAGCGGCTGATGCTGCTGACGCACGACGAGATGCTGCGCACCGGGGACGGGAAGCACGCCGAGCGCCGCGCCTCCACGGCCGCTCCCTCCCTCTCGCCGTCCCCGACCACGTCTTCGTCGCCGTCCCTCCCGCCGTCCCCGACCACGTCCTCGCCGCCGTTCCCGTCGCCTTCGGCGAGCACCCCGTGAGGCATCCCACGAGAGGGCCCGTGCGGCGTACGGCGAGGCATCCCCTGGCAGGGTCCGCGCGGCGTACGGCGGGACGCGCGCGGTTCGCCCTCCCCCGGTGGGCCGGGACCCTCGCCGCCAAGTCCGCCGCCTTCATCACCGTGATGTGCTGCGCGCTCGCCGCCCTGCTCGGCGTCCTCGTGCACGTCTCGGTCACGAACCAGACGGTCGGGCAGGCCCGCGACCTGGCCCTCGGCCGGCTGACGGAGGCGACGGCGGCGTACGAGGCCGGGGACACCCTCGCGCCGGGCACCGGTGTCGATCCGCCCGGTCTGCCCGCGCCCCTGCGGAGGCTGGCCGCGGCCGGAGAGCGCGGCACGATGGTGAGCGAGCACCTCGGGCGCCCCACGATGTGGGCGGCGGGCCCGGTCGACGGTGGGCGCGCCCTCGCCGTGCAGGTCGACTACGCGCAGGGCAAGAGCACGATCGACGGCCTCGACCGGGCGATCGTGTGGTCGTCGGCCCTGGCGATCGGGGCGACGCTGCTGGTGGGCGCGTTCGCGGTGACCCGGGTGACACGGCGGCTGCACACCACGGCCCAGGTGGCCCGGCGGATCAGCGCCGGCGACCTGGACGCGCGGGTGGGTGATCCCCGTACGAAGCACACCGACCGGGGGCAGGACGAGGTGGCCGCCGTGGCCGCCGCACTGGACTCGATGGCGGCCTCGCTGCAGGGCAAGCTGCAGAGCGAGCAGCGGTTCACCGCGGACGTGGCGCACGAGCTGCGCACCCCGCTGACCGGGTTGCACGCGGCGGCCGAGCTGCTGCCGGCGGGCCGGCCGACCGAGCTGGTGCGGGACCGGGTGGCCGCACTGCGCACGCTCACCGAGGACCTGCTGGAGATCTCGCGGCTCGACACCGGGCGGGAGCGCCTGGAGCTGGACTCGGAACCGCTGGGGGCGCTGGCCGAGCGGGTGGTCCGGGCGTCGGGTACGGCCGCCCCCACCGGCACAACTGCCGCCCCCGCGGGTACCGCGGCCACCACCACCGGTACCCCTGCCACCCCCACCGGCACCGCGGCCACCCCGGTCGCCGCCCCCGGCACCGCTCCCACGGACGGCGGCACCGCTCCCACCGACAGCGGCCCCGGCACCCGGCCCGCGGCGACCGCCCCCGGCCCCCCGGCCGAGGACAGCGCCCCCGCCCCCGCCCCTGCCCCTGCCCCTGCCCCTGCCGCGGACACAACCACCACGGGCACGGCCACCACCACGGACACGACCACCACGGACGCGACCACCACGGACGCGGCCACCACCACAGTCACCGTCCTCCGTGACGTCCTCGTGGAGACCGACCGGCGGCGCCTGGAGCGGGTGCTCGGCAACCTCGTCTCGAACGCGCACCGGCACGGCCAGGGGCCGGTGGTGCTGACGGTGGACGGGCCGGTGGTGACCGTGCGGGACCACGGGGACGGCTATCCGGACTACCTGGTCGAGCACGGTCCGCAGCGGTTCCGCACCGAGGGCGGGGCCAGGGGGCACGGGCTCGGGCTGACGATCGCGCTCGGCCAGGCGGAAGTGCTCGGCGCCCGGCTGGAGTTCGCGAACGCGCCGGACGGCGGGGCGTGCGCCACGCTGACGCTGCCTCAGGGGAGGCCCGGTGGGCCGGCGCTCCCCGATGGCGCAGTGTGACGGGCGCGGCCCGAAGCGCGCTCCTAATGTGGCGATTGGTCAGGTTCCGAGACCTTCGGGGCCTACGGCACATCTGCCCCCTCATGGAGGTACTCCCATGTCCCTGCGTTCCTCCCTCCCCCGCCGTATCGCCATGACGGCAGCCGTCGCCGGTCTGCTCACCGCGGCCGCGGCCGTCCCCGCCGTCGCGGACGGAGGGGGGGACGGCGGCGACCCGGGCACCGGCCAGAGCGCCACCGCCGCCACCCAGCAGGGCGGCACCTGGAGCCAGGGTGGCGAGACCCAGGCCACCGGCACCCAGAGCGGCACCACGTGGAACCAGGGCGCCGACTCCCAGGGCACGCAGGCCCAGGGCGGCGGCGACGGGAACCAGCACGGCAACCCGAACAACCAGCGCCTGTACCGGGGCCGGGTCACCGCGAGCACCCTGGCGCTGCGCGCGGCGCCGAACCGCGGCGGCCAGATCATCCGGTACGCCCACCGCGGGGAGATCGTCTCGATCTTCTGCAAGACGGGCGGCCAGAACGTCGACGGCAACCGCCTCTGGTACCTCCTGACGGACGGCACCTGGGCCTGGGGTTCGGCGCGCTACATCGACAACATCGGCGCCGCGCCACGCTGGTGCTGATGACACCGATGGACAACACGGCCCGAATGGGTAGGTTCCGGACATGATCAATGCCGGAACCACCGTGGCACAGGCGCGTCCACCCGCTCCGGCGGTACGCCTCCCCCGGCGCCGCGGCATCGAGCTGGCCCTCATCGTCCTCGCCGTCCTGCTCAGCGTGTACGGCTACTGCGCGGTCGGCCTCGCCCAGCACGGCACCGTCCCGCCCGGCGCCGCCGGTTACGGCGCCGGGCTCGGCGTGCTCGCGCTGGTGGCGCACTGCGCGGTGCGGCTGCGCGCCCCCGACGCCGATCCGCTGCTGCTGCCGATCGGGGTGCTGCTCAACGGCCTCGGCCTGGTCCTGATCTACCGGCTCGACCTGGAGACGCCGGGCGACCGGGCGGCGCCCACGCAACTGGTGTGGTCCACGGTCGGCGTGGCGCTGTTCATCCTGGTGGTCGTCCTGCTGCGGGACCACCGGCTGCTCCAGCGCTACGCATACGTCTCGGTGGTCGCGGCCCTCGGCCTGCTGGCCCTGCCGATCCTGTTCCCGGCCGTCAACGGCGCCCGTATCTGGGTGCGGATCGCCGGATTCTCCATCCAGCCCGGCGAGTTCGCGAAGGTGCTGCTGGCGGTGTTCTTCGCCGCCTACCTGGCCGCCAACCGCAACGCGCTGGCGTACGCGGGCCGCCGTGCCCGGAGGTTCCGCAGGCTCCAGCTGCCCACCGGGCGGGTGCTCGGCCCGATCGTCACCATCTGGCTGCTGAGCGTCGGCGTCCTGGTCCTGGAGCGGGATCTCGGCACCTCGCTGCTGTTCTTCGGCCTGTTCGTCGTCCTGCTCTACGTCGCCACCGGCCGCACCGACTGGATCGCGGTCGGTCTGCTGCTGGCGGCGCTGGGGGCGGTCGCCGTCGGCTGGCTGGAACCGCACGTGCACAGCAGGGTCGAGGACTGGCTGCACCCGTTCGCGTCGATCGAGGCGGGCCAGGGCCCCAACCAGCTGGCGCAGTCGCTGTTCTCGTTCGCCGCCGGCGGCATCCTCGGCACCGGTCTCGGCCTTGGCCACTCGATCCTCATCGGCTTCGCGGCGAAGTCGGACTTCGTCCTGGCGACCGCGGGCGAGGAGCTGGGTCTGGCGGGCCTGTCCGCGATCTTCCTGTTGTACGGCCTGCTGGTGGAGCGCGGTTATCGCGCGGGCCTGGCCCAGCGCGACCCGTTCGGCCGGCTGCTCGCGGTGGGACTGGCCTCGATCCTCGCGCTCCAGGTGTTCGTGATCGCGGGCGGGGTGACCGGGCTGATCCCGCTGACGGGCATGGCGATGCCGTTCCTCGCGCAGGGCGGCTCGTCGGTGGTGACCAACTGGGCGATCGTGGCGCTGCTGATCCGGGTGAGCGACTCGGCGCGCGGTCAGTACGAGGGGGAGGCCGCCCCATGACGAGGTACATCCGCCACGCGGCCCTCTTCTGCGCCCTGCTGCTCGCCGCGCTGCTGGCGAACGCGGCCCGCGTCCAGGTCGTCCGGGCCGGGTCGTACGACGACAACCCCGCGAACCGCCGCCCCACCATCGCCCGTTACCAGCAGCCGCGCGGGGACATCCTGGTCGGCGGCCGGCCGGTGACCGGCTCGCGGGACAGCGGCGGACAGCTCCGCTACGAGCGGTCGTACGAGAACGGCCCGCTGTACGCACCCGTGACCGGCTTCGCCTCCCAGCTGTACGGCACGACGTTCCTGGAGCACGCCGAGGACCCGGTGCTGTCGGGCCGCGACCCGATGCTCTCGCCGTTCCCCCTGTGGCACGACCTGACCCGCGCACCGGGCACCGGCGGTGACGTGGTCACCACCCTCGACCGGGGGGCGCAGCAGGCGGCCTACCAGGGACTGGGGGCGCGGAAGGGCGCGGTGGCGGCGATCGAGCCGTCGACCGGGAGGATCCTGGCGCTGGTGTCGACGCCGTCGTACGACCCGGCCGCGCTGTCCGGAAACGGTGCGGCGGCGCAGCGGTCCTGGGCGCGGCTGATCGGCGACCGGGACAAGCCGATGCTCAACCG
Organism: Streptomyces sp. NPDC005574; assembly: GCF_040605435.1. Lineage (NCBI taxonomy): Bacteria > Bacillati > Actinomycetota > Actinomycetes > Kitasatosporales > Streptomycetaceae > Streptomyces > Streptomyces sp. NPDC005574. The sequence goes on along the minus strand of NZ_JBEXCW010000003.1, from coordinate 165,512 downwards.
GGCGGTACGGCAGACCTATCCGCCGGGTTCGACGTTCAAGGTGGTCACCGCGGCGGCCGCGCTGGACGCGGGGGTGATCACCGATCTCGACGAGCCGACCCGCTCCCCCACCCCCTACACGCTGCCCGGGACGACCACCTCGCTGACGAACGAGGGTGACGGGTGCGAGGACGCGCCGCTCCGGGCCGCGTTCGAGTGGTCGTGCAACACGGTGTTCGCGAAGCTGGGCGTCGACGTGGGCGTGGCCGGGATGACGTCCACCGCGCGGAACTTCGGCTTCAACGACACGGCGCTGCGCATCCCGTTCTCCGTGGCGCCCAGCACCTTCGACACCTCGGTGGACAGGGCGCAGCTCGCCCTGTCGTCGATCGGGCAGTACAACACGCGGGCCACCCCGCTGCAGATGGCGATGGTGTCGGCGGCCGTCGCGAACGGCGGGGAGCTGCGGACCCCGTACCTGGTGGAGCGGACCACCACCGACTCCGGAGCCACCCTCACCACGGCCGGCTCGCGCCCCGCGCGTCAGGTGATGCGGGAGTCGACCGCGGCGCGGATGAGGGAGCTGATGGAGGGCGTGGTGCGGGAGGGCACCGGCGGCAACGCGGCGATCCCCGGCGCGCGGGTCGGCGGCAAGACGGGCACCGCCCAGCACGGCATCGGCAACGCCGGTGTCCCGTACGCCTGGTTCGTGTCCTGGGCGCAGGGGGAGGGCGACACGGAGCCGGAGGTGGCGGTGGCGGTGGTCGTGGAGGACGGTTCGGCGGACCGGGGGGAGATCAGCGGGAACGGGGTGGCGGCGCCGATCGCACGGGCGGTGATGGAGGCGGTGCTCGACCGGTGAGCGCCGGAAGGGGAGGACTCGCCTGACGCGGGCCTCCTCGCGCGCCCGAGAGCTCCGCCTCTCGCCGGCCACCCCGCGCGGCCGCGGATTCCGGCTGACGCCACCCACCCCGCGCGCCCGAGGGTTCCGGCTGACGCCGCCCACCCCGCGCGCCCGAGAGCTCCGCCTCTCGCCGGCCACCCCGCGCGGCCGCGGATTCCGGCTGACGCCACCCACCGCGCGCGCCCGAGAGCTCCGGCCTCTCGCCGACCACCCCGCGCGGCCGCGGATTCCGGCTGACGCCACCCACCCCGCGCGGCCGCGGGTTCCCTCGCCGGTCCGCCCACCCCGTGAGACGGGGGGTTCCGTGGGGCGGGTGGCCGACCTACCGTTCGGTCATGACTGAGCCCGCCGCCGCGTACGAACTCGCCCAGGTCAACCTCGCCCGCCTCAACGCCCCGCTGGACTCACCGCAGTTGAAGGACTTCGTCGACGCGCTCGATCCGGTGAACGCCGACGCGGACGCCGCCGACGGGTTCGTGTGGAGGCTGGAGAGCGACGCCGGCAACGCGACGGACATCGCGGTGTTCGGGGACGAGTGGCTCATCGTCAACATGTCGGTGTGGCGGGACTCCGAAGCGCTGACCGCCTACATGTACCAGGGGCGGCACCGGGAGATGCTGGCCCGGCGGCGCGAGTGGTTCGAGCGGGTGCGGGAGGCGATGACGGCCCTGTGGTGGGTCCCGGCGGGGCACCGGCCGACGGTCGCCGAGGCGGAGCAACGACTGCTGCACCTGCGGACGCACGGGCCGACGCCGTACGCCTTCACCCTGCGGACGTCCTTCGGTCCGGGAGCGGCCGCCGCGGGCGACGCGGCGTCCGCGGCGGGGACCGGAACCGGAGCCGGGAGCGGGGCCGGGACCGAGGGGGCACCCCGGCCGGTGACCCTGTCGGTGCCCGGGGGTCTGGGGTGCCCCGCGTAGCGCCCCGCGCGACCGTGGGGCCCACGCGGGGCGGTCCGTCAGCCGATCGGCTTGCGCATGTCGGAGCGGATCTTCGCCGTCGTCTCGGCGGCGGCCTCCAGGTCGACCTCGGAGGGGTCCTGGGACATCGTCGCCACGGTCACCTCGGCCACCGAGGCACCCGTGTTGTCGTCCGCCCAGCCGCACACCGGGACGGTCAGGGCCGTGCCGGCCTGGGACCGGGTGAGCACCTCGCAGGTGATCGTGACGCCCCCGGAGCCGCTCGGCCGGAAGTCCTTCGGCTGGACGGCGACCTTCGCGGCGGCGCCCTGCGCGGCGCCCTTCATCATGTTGTCGCGGGTTTCGTCGGTGTTCTTGAAACGGCCGTACATGCCGGACACGACCAGCGTGCCCTTGGTCGCGTCGCCGCCGGGGCTGTACTGCCCGACCACGCTGCCGGTGACCTTGGCGTCCCAGGCGCCGTCCGCCTCGTCCTTGATCTTCTGGCCCTCGGAGTCCGAGAGGTCCTGGGTGAGTTCGTAGCGCCCCTCGACCAGGGTCCGCGGCAGGCTCAGGGTGAAGTGGGCCTCGGGGAAGCCGCCGCTCGCCGCCGAGCCGACCAGGACGAGCGCCACGACGACGGCCACGATCACGCCGACGACTCCGCCGACGATGCCGAGCACGAGCCCGACCCGGCGCTTTCTGGGAGGCGGCGGGAACGCCGGGGGCGCGCCCCAACCGCCGTACTGCTGCGGCGGGTACGGGGCCGGGGCGCCGTAGGGCGCGGCGGGCTGCTGTCCGTACGGGGCGGCGGGCGGCCCCTGCGGCGGACCGTAGGGGCCTGCGGCGTGGGGGCCCTGGGGCGGCGGGCCGTACGGGCCGGGCTGCGGCTGCCCGCCGTGCGGGGCCTGCGGCGGCGGCGGGCCGTACGGGTTGCCGGCCGGCGGCGGGCCGTAGGGGTGCTGCGGCGCGCGGCCGTCGGGGCTCTCGGGCGGTGGAGGCGTGGACACGTCAGCACGTTACTGCATGTGAGGGATATGTCAGGAAGCGGTTCCGCCCGCTTCGACCGCCTCCGCGACCTCCGCCACCCGCTCCCGCTCCTCCGCCGCGAACCGCTGCGCGTCGAGTTGCTCGGCGATCTCCTCGTCCTGGGCCATCAGCAGGTCGAGACTGGAGTCGCCCAGCTCCAGGACACCCATGTCGACATAGGCCTGCTGGAGCCGCTTCCCCCACAGGCCGATGTCCTTGACGCAGGGCACGATGCGGGAGAACAGCAGCTTGCGGAACAGGGCGAGGAACTCGGACCGCTCGCTGTACTCGTCGGCCTCCGCGGCCGGGATACCGAAGTTGCGCAGCACCTCGACCCCGCGCAGCCGGTCGCGCATCAGGTAGCAGCCCTCGATGACGAACTCCTCGCGCTCGCGCAGTTCGGCGTCGGTCAGCTGCTTGTAGTAGTCGCGCAGCGCCATGCGGCCGAAGGCCACGTGCCGGGCCTCGTCCTGCATGACGTAGGCGAGGATCTGCTTCGGCAGGGGCTTGTCGGTGGTGTCGCGGATCATGCCGAAGGCGGCCAGCGCCAGGCCCTCGATCAGGACCTGCATGCCGAGGTAGGGCATGTCCCAGCGGGAGTCGCGCAGGGTGTCGCCGAGCAGGGCCTGCAGGTTGTCGTTGATCGGGTAGAGCATCCCGACCTTCTCGTGGAGGAAGCGGCCGTAGATCTCCGCGTGCCGTGCCTCGTCCATCGTCTGGGTCGCCGAGTAGAACTTCGCGTCCAGGTCCGGGACCGACTCGACGATCCGGGCGGCGCAGATCATCGCGCCCTGCTCACCGTGCAGGAACTGGCTGAACTGCCAGGAGGCGTAGTGACGGCGCAGTTCGGCCCTGTCGCGGTCACTGAACTTCGCCCAGTACTTCGTGCCGTACAGGGACATCGCCTCGTCGGGGGTGCCGAGGGGGTCGTAGGGGTCGACCTCCAGTTCCCAGTCGATGCGTTTCCGGCCGTCCCACTGCTTGTCCTTGCCCTTCTGGTAGAGGGCGAGGAGGCGGTCGCGGCCGTCGTCGTACTCCCAGTCGAAGCGGGCGTCGCCGGTCGCCGGCACCTGCCAGGGAGAGTCTCCCGGGTCCGTGGCGTACAGGTCGTAAGTCGGCATGTCTCGCAGGCTCACACGCGGTAGACGGTTCGTCAACAAGTCCCGCGCGGGGGATTGACGAGCTTGCTGACAGGCAGTCTCATAAGTGCCATGACCACGACCCTCACAGATGCCGAAGCGCTCGACGGGCTGCGGGACGCGCTCGGCCTGCTCAAGGACCGCGAACAGGTGGCCGAACGGCTGCTCGTCTCCTCCGCCAAGCACTCCTTCGACCCGGACACGGAACTCGACTGGGACGCGCCCTTCGAGGAGGGCAAGTGGTTCTGGCCGCCGGAGCTGGTGTCGCTGTACGACACCCCGCTGTGGAAGCGCATGAGCGAGGAGCAGCGGATCCTGCTCTCGCAGCACGAGGCCGCGGCGCTCGCCTCGCTCGGCATCTGGTTCGAGCTGATCCTCATGCAGCTGCTCGTCCGGCACATCTACGACAAGGCGGCGACGAGCGCGCACGTGCGCTACGCGCTGACCGAGATCGAGGACGAGTGCCGGCACTCGAAGATGTTCGCCCGGCTGATCTCGCACGGCGACACCCCCTGGTACCCGGTCAGCCGCGCCCACCTGAACCTGGGCCGGCTGTTCAAGACCATCTCCACCACGCCCGGCTCGTTCACGGCGACGCTCCTCGGTGAGGAGGTCCTCGACTGGATGCAGCGGCTGACCTTCCCGGACGAGCGGGTGCAGACCCTGGTCCGGGGCGTGACCCGCATCCACGTGGTCGAGGAGGCCCGCCATGTGCGGTACGCCCGCGAGGAGCTGCGGCGGCAGATGGTGACGGCCCCGCGGTGGTCGCAGGAGTTCACCCGGGTGACGTCCGGCGAGTTCGCGCGGGTGTTCTCCGTCGCGTTCGTCAACCCCGAGGTCTACACGAACGTCGGCCTCGACCGGCGGGAGGCCGTCGCACAGGTGCGGGCCAGCGGGCACCGGCGGGAGGTCATGCAGTCGGGGGCGAGGAAGCTGACCGACTTCCTGGACGACATCGGGGTGTTGCGCGGAGCCGGGCGGCGGCTGTGGAGGTCGTCCGGGCTGCTCGCGTAGGCGGCGCCCCGGGCAGGCCGGTTACGCTGCCCCATATGACCCCCTCCGCGGCCACCCCCGCCTACCGCCGCCTGAGCGTCGAGGAACGCCGCAGCCAGCTGCTGGACTCCGCGCTGTCGCTCTTCGCGCACCGGCTGCCGGAGGACGTGTCCCTGGACGACGTGGCGGAGGCGGCCGGAGTGTCGCGTCCGCTGGTGTACCGCTACTTCCCGGGCGGCAAGCAGCAGCTCTACGAGGCGGCGCTGCACTCGGCCGCCGAGGAGCTGCGGCACTGCTTCGACGAGCCCCGCGTGGGCCCGCTGCTCCCCCGGCTGGCCCGGGCCCTGGACCGCTACCTCACCTTCGTCGACCAGCACGACGCCGGTTTCAGCGCGCTGCTCCAGGGCGGCAGCGTCGTGGAGACCTCCCGGACGACGGCCATCGTGGACGGCGTCCGGCGGGCCGCGGCCGAGCACATCCTCAGCCATCTGCGGGTCACCGGGCCCGGTCTGCTGCTGCGGATGACCGTACGGATGTGGATCACGGCGGTCGAGGCCGCGTCCCTGATCTGGCTGGACGAGGGCAAGCAGCCGCCGGTCGAGGAGCTGCGGGACTGGCTGGTCGAGCAGTTCGTGGCCGTGCTGACGGTGACCGCGGGCCGCGACCCGCAGACGGCGGCGCTGGTCGAGGCCCTCGCGGCGGATGGCTGACACTGGTGCCGTGAAGAGTCAGGACACCCCCTTCGAGGGCGGCCCGATGGACGGCCGGGTACTGCCCGTGCTGCTGGGACCGACCGGGCAGCCGCCCAAGACCTACCGCATCCCCGTCCCCGACGCCGGCGGCGGCCCGCCCACCGTGCTCGTCTACCGGCGTGAGCCGATCGGGTTCGGCAAGCGGCTCGGCCTCCCGCGGGGATGGAAGTACGCCTACAACCCCGAGGGCGACGACGACGGCCGGCTCAGATGGCCGTGGTCCAGGCCGGACGCCACGCCGGGCGGCAAGCCGGAAGCCACCGACGAGTGACCTCGTTGCGCCGAACCGCGCACACTCCGCGCGCGGACCCGGCGGACCCGTTTGATGCTCGCGATGCGGAACGGACGGTCCGTTGCGCGTCGGAGGTGATGGCGTGTCAGGAAGGTTCCTGCGTCTGGTGTGTACGGCGGCGGTGGCGGCCGGCACCGTTCTCGCACCGCTGCCCGCGGTGGCCGCGCCCGTCCCGGGCCCCGGTCCCGGCGCCGGGGAAGCCTCCACGGCCACGCTGCTGACGGACCTTCAGCGTCTGTACCGGGAGGCCGAGCGGGCCACCGAGGCGTACAACGCCACGGAGGAGAAGCTGACCGAGCGCCGCGCCGAGACCGCCCGGCTGGATCTCGAACTCTCCCGCGCGCGGCTCTCCCTGCGCGCCAGCCGCGGGGCCGCGGGCCGGCTGGTCCGGCAGCAGTACCAGACCAGCACCGCCCTCTCCCCGTACATCCGGCTGCTGCTCGCCCGCGACCCGCAGCACGCGCTCGACGAGGGCCATGTCATCGGGCAGCTGGCGCGGGAGCGGGCCGAGACGGTGGGGCGGCTGGCCGGGAGCGAGCGGCGGGCCGACGCCCTGGCACGCCGGGCGCGCAAGGCGCTCGACGACCAGCTCACCCTCGCGGAACGCGGGAAGAAGGAGCGGGACGAGGTGCGCGGGCGGCTGCACGACGTCGAGGAACTGCTCGCCTCGCTGAGCGCCGAACAGGTCGCCGCGCTGGCCGAGTCCGAGGAGAAGGGTGTCGACACGGCTCAGCGGGACCTCGTCGCCTCCGGCGCGCTGGGCGACCCGGCGGACGACCTGAGCGACGGCAAGGGGGGCGGTACGCCGAAGCCGTCGCGGGAGGGCGACCGGGCCGTGCGGTACGCGGTACGGCAGGTCGGCAAGCCCTACCAGTGGGGCGCGGAGGGGCCGAGGTCCTACGACTGCTCGGGGCTGACCTCGCAGGCCTGGGACCACGCCGGGCGGTCCGTCCCGCGCACCAGCCAGGAGCAGTGGGCGCGGCTCAAGCGGATCCCGCTCAGCGAGCTGCGCCCGGGCGACCTGGTCGTCTACTTCCCCGAGGCCACCCATGTGGCGCTGTACATCGGCGGCGGGAAAGTCGTGCAGGCACCGCGTCCCGGCGCGCGGATCAAGGTCTCCCCGATCGCCGCGAACCCGATCCTGGGCGCCGTCCGCCCGGACCCCCAGGCGGCACCGCTACGGCACTACAGTCCACCGAAGCTGCCGCCCCGGGCGCGCGGCACGGGACGGGCGGGGCGTTGGGTGCGGTGACGGTGGCGTCCCGCCGAGGGGCCGGGTCCGGGCCGACGCCGGGAGCATGGGTCCCAGCCGGCCCCGCGGTGGCACGGGGAGCCGGGTTCTCGTGGGCGGTCCGGGGCAGGGGCCCGGCCGGGGAAGAGGGCCGTCGTCGCTCGGGCGGCCGGACCCGCTCCCCCACGCCGGTCAGGCCGCGGTGACCGAGGCCAGGTAGGCGCCCGTCTTCTCGGGGTCGTAGAAGAAGTTCTCGAAGTCCGCGGGGTCGTTGAACGCGTTGGCGAAGCGGTCGGCCACGGGCTGGAGCTGACCGGCCGCGCCGATCAGGTTCAGGATGTGCTCCGGCGGCGGCGCGAGCATGGCGTTGGTCCACTTGGTGACGTGCTGCGCGGTCTCCCAGTAGCGGTCGAAGGTCGCCTGCATCCACGCGCCGTCGAACTCCCTGTCCCCGTGTTCGAGGATCGAGGCGAGGTAGGCGGCCGCGCACTTGGAGGCCGAGTTGGAACCCTGCCCGGTGATCGGGTCGTTCGCCACGACGACGTCCGCGACCCCGAGGACCAGGCCGCCGCCGGGCAGCCGGCCGACCGGGTTGCGGACGGTGGGCGCGTACCGGCCGGCCAACGTGCCGCCGGAGTCCGTCAGTTCCACCCTAGTGGCCCGCGCGTACTCCCAGGGGACGAACTTCTCCATGAGTTCCAGGGTCAGGGAGAGGTGTTCCGCCGGGTCCTTGACGCCGTTGAAGACGTCGAGCGGGCCGCCGGGTATGCCCTCCCAGAACAGGATGTCCGCGCGACCGGAGGTGGTGAGGGTCGGCATGACGAACAACTCGCCGACGCCGGGCACCAGGTTGCAGCGGACCGCGTCGAACTCCGGGTGCTCGGGGCGCGGGCCCAGACCGTGGACGTAGGAGACGGCCAGGGCGCGCTGCGGCTCGGCGTACGGCGAACGCGAGGCGTCCCGGCCGAACATCGACACCAGTTCGCCCTTGCCGGCCGAGACCAGCACCAGGTCGTAGGTGCGGGAGAAGTAGTCGAGGTCGCCGACCGCCGCGCCGTGGATGACCAGTTGCCCGCCGCGCTGCGCGAACGTCTCCATCCAGCCGGCCATCTTCACCCGCTGGTCGACCGACTGCGCGTACCCGTCGAGCGCGCCCACCCAGTCGATCGCGCGCTGCGTGGGACCCGGGTCGTGCGAACCGGGGGCCGCCACGGACACGCCGAGCCCGGCGATCTTCGGGGCCTGGGACTCCCAGAAGTTCAGCTTCAGGTCCCGCTCGTGCTGGAGCGCCGTGTCGAACATGCACTGCGTCGACATGACCCGGCCGGAGCGGATCTCGTCCGCCGTCCGGTTCGACATCAGGGTGACCTCGTACCCGTGCGACTGGAGTCCGAGGGCGAGCTGGAGACCGGACTGACCGGCTCCGACGACGAGTATCTTCCGCATGCGGGTGGTGACTCCTAAAGTGCGACTACTCGGGTGTGGCGTCGAGCGCGTGGCCCACCAGGGTCAGCAGGGTCTCGATCACCGAGATCCGGCGACGCGCATCCATGATCATTACAGGTATGTGCGCGGGGATCGTCAACGCCTCCCGCACGTCCGCGGGTTCGAACCGCTCGCTGCCGTCGAAGTGGTTGACCGCGACGACGTACGGCAGTCCGCAGCTCTCGAAGTAGTCGAGCGCCGGGAAGCAGTCCTTGAGGCGGCGGGTGTCTGCCAGCACGACGGCGCCGATCGCACCGCGCACCAGGTCGTCCCACATGAACCAGAACCGCTGCTGGCCCGGCGTGCCGAACAGGTAGAGCACCAGGTCGTCGTCGAGCGTGAGGCGGCCGAAGTCCATGGCGACCGTGGTGGTCGCCTTCTCCGGGGTGGCGGTGAGGTCGTCGGTGTCCTCGCTCGCCTCGGTCATCAGCGCCTCGGTCTGCAGAGGCGTGATCTCCGAGACGGCGGTCACCAGCGTGGTCTTGCCGACCCCGAACCCGCCCGCGACCACGATCTTCGTGGCGATGGGCGCGCGGGTGCGGTCCGTCTGCCAGGACCTCGCGGGCTCCTCCTCGTCGAGGAGCGGGGAGACGCCGTAGGCGGCGGCGTCAGAGACGACGGAGTCCACTCAGCACCCTTTCCAGCAGAGCGCGGTCCGGACGGCCCGTACCGTGACCGGTCCCGGTGCCGTACACACGAATTCTTCCCTGGTCCGCGAGGTCGCTCAGCAGCACGCGGACCACACCGAGCGGCATCTTCAGCAGCGCGGCGATCTCGGCCACCGTGCGCATACGGCGGCACAGTTCGACGATGGCCCGCATCTCGGGCATGACCCGGCTGGAGAGGGAGCCCTTGGGCAACTCCCTGCGCTCCTCGCCTGCTTCGAGCGCGGCGGTGCTCGCGACGAACGTCTCCACGAGCAGGACGTGCCCGAAGCGGGTGCGGCCGCCGGTGAGCGAGTAGGGGCGTACGCGGGCCGGTTTGCGGTCGCCGCCGCGCACGGGAAGCCTGTCGGGTGTGCTGCCGCTGATGCTCATCGGGCGCCCCCCGCCGACTCGCTCTCCAGGGATTGTCGTAGCTCGCTGCGGAGTTCGGGCGTCATCACATGGCCGGCCCGGCCCACGAAGAGCGCCATGTGGTAGGCCACCACGCTCATGTCGCAGTCCGCGGCGCCGTGCACGCCGAGCAGGGAGCCATCGCTGATCGACATCACGAAGAGGCTGCCCTCTTCCATCGCGACCATGGTGTGCTTCACCCGCCCGGAGTCCATCAGCCGGGCGGCACCGATGGTGAGGCTGCCGATCCCGGAGACGATGGTGGCCAGGTCGGCGGCGGAGCCGCGGGGCCCGGTGGGCCGCTCTCCGGCCCTCTCCCGCGCCCCGGCGTTGCGGCCGGGGTCGGAGGAGAGCAGGAGCAGGCCGTCGGAGGAGACCACCGCGACGGACTGGATGCCCGGCACCTCCTCGACGAGATTGGTCAGCAGCCAGTGCAGGTTGCGGGCTTCACTGCTCAGTCCGAAGGTACTGGGCGCGGTCAACTGCTTGCCTCCTCGGCTGTGCCCCCCGTGACTTCTGCGGATTCTGCGGGTCCAGCTGGTCCTGCCGCCGGCGTGCGGTCCGGGCGTTCGGCGATCTCCGCCTGCACGTCGCGGTATCCGGCGTCCGCCCCCCGGCGGAAGCCGCCCAGGCGGCGGCGCAGCGCCTCGGCATCGACGGAGCCGGTCCGCACACGCGGGGCCGACGCCTGCTCGGTGATCTTCGGGGTGCGCTTGGGCAGTCCCTTGTCGGTGACGCGCTCCTCCGGGACGTCGGGGACACGCTGGTGTTCCTCGACCTCCCCGGGGGCCTGCCGCTGGTGCTCGTCCTCGGCGCCTTCGGCGAGGCCGGCGGGTGCGGTGGGTTCTGTGGGTGCGGTGGGTTCTGTGGGTTCTGTGGGTGCGGTGGGTTCCGCGGGTGCGGCGGGTGCGGTGGGGTCGCTCGCGGCCGGGCCGTCCAGGCCGTCCGGTCCGACCGCCGGGAGCAGGAGCTCCATGGTGGTCTCGGCCGGCGTCTCGGCCGGGATCGCGGCGCGGGCGGTGGCCGGTGCCGGCTCGGGGGCCGGGCTCTCCTCGGCGGCCTCCGCGGTGCGTACGGCCTTCTCCGCGAGGGCGACCAGGGTGTCGTCCCCGGCCGAACGGGCGCCGATCACATGTGAGTTGGCCTCGGCGTCGGCGCCCGGCAGGGAGAACCTGTGGGTGCCGCCGGCCGTGGGCGAGGCAGCCGGGACGGCGGCGGCAGGCGCGCCCGCCAGCAGCGACTTCGGCAGGACGACGACGGCGGCGACCCCGCCCTGCTTCTGCTCGCGCAACTGCACCCGGACGCCGTGCCGGTGGGCGAGCCGGGCCACCACGTACAGGCCGAGCCCGAGCCCCTCCTCACCCTCCTGGTCGTAGGGCGCCTCGGGGTCGAACTCGCCGAGGCGGGCGTTGAGGGCGCTCATCCGCGCCTCGGCCATGCCGATGCCCTCGTCCTGGACGGAGAGCATGACCTCGCCGTTCTCCAGGAGCCAGCCGGAGACCTCGACGGGCAGGTCGGGCGGGGAGAACGAGGTGGCGTTCTCCATCAGTTCGGCCAGCAGATGGCTCAGGTCGTCCGCGGCGAACCCGGCGACGTGGGCGTGCGGCGGCAGCGCGGCGATGCGGACCCGCTCGTAGCGTTCGATCTCGCTGACCGCGGCCCGTACGACGTCGACGAGGGGGACGGGACCGGCGTGCTGCTGGACGTGCTCGGTGCCGGACAGGACCAGGAGGTTCTCGCTGTGCCGGCGCATGACCGTGGCGAAGTGGTCCAGCTTGAACAGGGTGGCCAGCCGCTCCGGGTCCTGCTCGCGCTCCTCCAGGCCCTCGATGACGGCGAGTTGCCGCTCGACGAGGCCCAGGGTGCGCAGCGCCAGGTTGACGAAGGTGCCGCCGATGCTGGTGCGCAGCCGCTCCAACTGGTCGGCTGAAGCGGCGAGTTCGGCGCTCAGTTCCTCCCGGGCGTCGGCCATCTTCTGCCGCTGGCCGACCAGGTGCTTGCGGTCGGCCTCCAGCGTGGCGACGCGCTCGTGCAGGGCCGCCGCGTGGGCGTGCAGGGCGTTGACGGACCGTACGACCTGGGCGAACTCGTCGTTGCGGCCGGTGAAAGCGACGGCTTCCTCGGCGGTGGGGTCCGGCGCCCCGGCCAGCCGGGCCGAGCCGCGGCGCAGCACGGACAGGGGGCGGGTGAGCGTGCGGGCCATGGCCGTGGCGACGCCGACCGTGAACAGCAGCAGGGCGCCGAGGAGGGCGACGCGGATCTCCAGCGCCGTCACGTCGTCGTCGCGCAGCTGGGCGAGTTCCTTGGTGCGGCGGTCGAAGAGCGCGGACTCCGCGCCGCGCATCAGGTCGACGCGGGCGGAGAGCGCCGCGTCGGCCTTCTTGGTGCTGGTGCCGAGTTCGCCGTCGGAGAGGGTCGGCTGGTCGGTGAGGGAGCCGAGGTACTTCTCGGCGGAGTCGACCTCGGGCCCGGTGACCGCGGAGTCGTAGGAGGCGCGGGCGGCCTGCGGCGCGGTGTCGTGGAAGTCGGCGAGGGCGGCGTCGGAGCGCAGGCGTGCCTGCTGGGCGGCGGCCGAGAGGGCGTCGCGCTGCTTGGCGTCGGCGTCCGAGGAGGTGGTCGAGGTGGTGGGCAGACCGGTCGCGGGGTCGATGACGGTCTGCGTGCGCCGCGGCACGTTGAGGGCGGCGAGCAGCAGTCCGCGGGCGGCGGCCGCCTGCTGGACGGCGGAGTCGAGTTCGGCGAGCGCGTAGGCGCCGGAGCCGGCCCGCGGCGGTGTCCGCCGGGCGAGCTGTTCGGCGAGGCCGTGCAGTTCGGTGATGGCGGCGGAGTACGCCTGGTGCGCTTCGAGGGCGCTGCTGCGGCCGGTGAGGGCCGCCCGGCGCACGGTTGCGATGCCGTCGAGGTCGGCGCGCAGCGAGGCGGGCGTGTCGGTGTCGGCGCGCAGTTCCTCGACCTGTCGGTCGACGCGGGCGCTGCGCTGCTCGGAGGGCGCCTCGGTCTTGGCGCGACCGGCCGCGATGTAGGAGGTGACCTCGTCGCGCTCGTCGGCCAGGGAGTGGGCGAGCGAGAGGGCGTCCTGGGTCTGCCCGGCGAGGGTGACCAGGTCCTGGGAGTCGTTCAGCCGCCCGGAGGCGTCGACGAGGGACGGGGCGCCGGCTCCGGCGATCGCCGCGGCCACGACGGCGACGGCGAGGATGAGCCGGGTGCGCACGTGGGTGGGGCGGCCCTTGCCGACCGGCGCACCCGGGGCGCCGGCGGTGCCGGGGGTGCGCTCCGCGCCGCCCTCGGAGGCCGTCTGCTTGCCTGTGCGACGAGGCCGCGTCTTCTGCACCGGTGCTCGCATTCCTGACTCGTCGTACTCATGGGCCCGCGTGACACTGCGTCAACCGGCGCCGGTCACGCGTGCGCCCTCCCCCGCGCTCGGCTCGGCTCGCGCGGAGGACCCCATCGGTCCCGACCCTCCCAGTGCGGGTGGGCGGTGGTCGTGCATCACCTGCCCCGCCACCCGAAGGAGTGAACCCCCAAGAAGAGTGGCCGGGCAAGTTTCCCGGGCGCGCGCGAGGGGTGTGCGCGCGGGGCCGGTTGGACGTCAGGGGCAGCCGGTGGCAGGATGCGCCGCCACGTGTCGGCGGAGTCAGCCATTCCCCCCCAAACCAGGCGCCTGACCTGCGCAGGGACGTCAATTCCGTGTCCGTTGGCTGCCTTTGGTGGATGTCGTGAAAGGCTCGTGCAGACTGGCCGGATGCGCACTGAACTTGTTTCGGAGCCCGGTGATCCGGCCCGCCCCAACGAGGACTTCTCCGCCGTCGCGCTACCGGCCTCCGGACTGGGCGGCGCGCTGGTGGTCCTGGACGGGGTGACGCCGCCGCCGACGGGAACGGGCTGCGTGCACTCGGTGCCGTGGTTCAGCGGCCGGCTCGGTGGCGCCCTGACCGAACTGACCGTTTCGGCACGGGATCTGACGCTGCCGGAGATCCTCTCCCGGGCGATCCTTCGCACAGCCGAGGCCCACCAGGGGTCCTGTGACCTTTCTCACCCGCGAACACCGCAGGCGACGGTGGTGGTGGCCCGCTGGTCGCCGGAGGCGGTCGAGTACCTGGTCCTGTCCGACTCGGCCCTTCTGCTGGAGTCCCCCGAGGGCGCGGTCACGGCTCTGCTGGACGACCGGCTGGCCCTTCTGCCGCGCGCCCTGCTCACTACGGACGCGCTGGTGGACAGCACGCTCCGCAACAAGCAGGGCGGTTTCTTCACGGCCGCCGCGGACCCGGGGGTGGCCGAGCGCGCGGTGACGGGGTCGCTGCCGCGCGGCGAGGTGCGGGCACTGGCCGCGCTGACGGACGGGGCCACCCGGTGGGTGGAAAAGTTCCGCGAGGGCGACTGGGCGGACTGCTTCGGCCTCGTCCGCAGGAAGGGGCCGCGGGAACTGGTGGACCGGGTGCGGGCGCTGGAGCGGGCGGACGCGGAGTCGCGGACGTACCTGGGGCGCAGCAAGACGCACGACGACGCGACGGTGGTGTACGCGGAGTTGTGAGGGGAGAACGGCACGGGGTGCGGGGAGGCAGGTACCGGGTGGCACGCGGTGACGTGCGGTGGCGCCGGGGCTACTTCTCCATTCCCTGGTTCAACTGCTGGATCAGCCGGGCCAGTTCGGCGACCTCCTGGCGGTCCCAGTGGGAGAGCTGGCTGACGTAGCGGGCGCGGCGGGCCTCGCGGACCCTGCCGACGCGGGTGCGGCCCTCCTCGGTGAGGTGGACGAGCCAGGCGCGGCCGTCCGCCGGGTCGGGTTCGCGGGCGACCAGGCCGAGGTCCTCCAGGGCGCGCAGCTGGCGGGACATGGTGGCCTTGCCGACGCCGATGTAGGCGGCGAGTTCGGTGGCGCGCTGGCGGCCGTACTCGTCGAGGCGAACGAGCAGGCCGTAGGCGGCGGACTCCAGGTCCGGGTGGACCTCGCGGGCCATCTCACCCTGGTTGGCGCGGGCGCGCCGCAGCAGCACCGTCAACTCGCGCTCCAGGGAGAGGTACTCGGGGTCCACCTGGGCCACGCCGGTCCGGTCCGCGGCCGCCGGGCCCGCGTCCGCCCGGTCGGCCTGGTCCACACCATTCGGTGATCGGGCGGGTTCGGCCCGGTGTCCGTCACCGTTCGTGTCTTCGTGCACGTCAGTCCCTGCCTCGGTTTTCCCCGTAGTGAAAGTTTCCGCCAGAAGCGGTCATCACCGCAGCTCCGCAAGTATTTCGCAGGCTTAGACCATCGGCAGCCTCCGGGGTCCCTTCCCCGGTGCCGTTTCCGGTGCGTAGCTTCGGTGTCGGCCATCGAATGGCATGCACACGCCGACCCGTCGCGCCAGCATCACCCGAACCCTCGGAGGCACGCCATGCCCGTGCACAGACCCGGACCGGTCCGCCCCCGGCGCCGCACCCTCACCGGGCTCCTGCTCGCCGCCCTCGCCCTGGTCCTGGCCCTCACCGTCCCGGCCTCGGCCGCCCCGTCCCCGGCCCCGGACACCCCGGCCCGCGGTCTCGCGTACATGGGCATGGGCGTCCTGGCGCACGACGGGAGCGGCGGCAGCCCCGTCACCCGGGCCGCCGCGACGGAGGGCGTGGACGTCTCCGGCTACCAGGGCAGCGTGGCCTGGGCGACCCTGTGGAGCAGCGGGGTCAGGTGGGCCTACACCAAGGCGAGCGAGGGGACGTACTACACGAACCCGTCCTTCGCGCAGCAGTACGACGCCGCCTACGACGTGGGCATGATCCGCGGGGCGTACCACTTCGCGACCCCGGACACCGCGACCGGCGCCGCCCAGGCCGACTACTTCGTCGCCCACGGCGGCGGCTGGTCCAGGGACGGCAGGACGCTGCCGGGCGTGCTCGACATCGAGTGGAACCCCTACGGCGCGGCCTGCTACGGCAAGACGCAGAGCGCGATGGTGAGCTGGATCGGCGCCTTCCTCGACCGGTACCGGGCCCGTACCGGCCGGGACGCGGTGATCTACACGGCCACCTCCTGGTGGACCCGGTGCACCGGTGACCACAGCGGTTTCGCCGCCACGCATCCGCTGTGGATCGCCCGTTACGCCTCCACCCCGGGCACCCTGCCGGCCGGCTGGAGCTTCCAGACCATGTGGCAGTACACCTCGTCCGGGCCGACGGTCGGGGACCACGACCGGTTCAACGGGGCGCTGGACCGCGTCGTCGCGCTGGCCTACGGCTGACCGCCGCCGGACAGCGCGCGGGCCCGGGCCCCCCTCACGGGACCCGGGCCTGCGCTCAACCGGTCACGTCCGTCACGCCGCCACCGGAACCTCCGACTCCGCGCCGTTCACCGCAGGCGTCAGGGCCAGTTCCAGGACCTGGCGGACGTCCGTGACGGCGTGGACGTCGAGCTTGTCCAGCACCTCCGCGGGGACGTCGTCCAGGTCGGGCTCGTTGCGCTTGGGGATGATCACCGTGGTGACCCCCGCCCGGTGCGCGGCGAGCAGCTTCTGCTTCACCCCGCCGATGGGCAGCACCCGGCCGGTCAGCGAGACCTCGCCGGTCATGGCGACGTCCGTGCGGACCAGACGGCCGGACAGCAGCGACGCCAGCGCCGTCGTCATCGTGACGCCCGCGCTCGGGCCGTCCTTGGGGACCGCGCCGGCCGGGAAGTGGATGTGCACACCCCGGTCCTTCAGGTCGCCCACGGGCAGCTCCAGTTCGGCGCCGTGGGAGCGCAGGAAGCTCAGCGCGATCTGCGCCGACTCCTTCATGACGTCACCCAGCTGACCGGTCAGGGTCAGTCCGGCCGCGCCCGTCTCCGGGTCGGCCAGCGACGCCTCGACGAACAGCACGTCGCCGCCCGCGCCGGTGACCGCCAGGCCCGTCGCCACGCCCGGTACGGCCGTCCGGCGCTCGGCCGGGTCCTGGGCGGACTCGGGTACGTGGTGCGGCCGGCCGATCAGCTCGCGCAGGTCGCCGTCCGTGATGGTGAACGGCAGCTCGCGTGCGCCCAGTTCGTGCTGGGCCGCGACCTTGCGCAGCAGCCGGGCGATGGACCGCTCCAGGGTGCGGACGCCCGCCTCCCGGGTGTACTCGCCGGCGAGCCTGCGCAGCGCGCTCTCGTCGAGCACCACCTCGTCGTCGTTCAGGCCGGCCCGCTCCAGCTGGCGCGGGAGCAGGTGGTCGCGGGCGATGACGACCTTCTCGTCCTCGGTGTAGCCGTCCAGGCGGACGAGTTCCATGCGGTCGAGCAGGGCCTCGGGGATCGCTTCCAGCACGTTGGCGGTGGCCAGGAAGACGACGTCCGACAGGTCCAGTTCCACCTCCAGGTAGTGGTCCCGGAAGGTGTGGTTCTGGGCCGGGTCGAGGACCTCCAGGAGGGCGGCCGCGGGGTCGCCGCGGAAGTCGGAGCCCACCTTGTCGATCTCGTCCAGCAGGACCACCGGGTTCATCGACCCGGCCTCCTTGATCGCGCGCACGATCCGGCCGGGCAGCGCGCCGACGTAGGTACGGCGGTGACCGCGGATCTCGGCCTCGTCGCGGACGCCGCCGAGGGCGACCCGGACGAACTTGCGGCCCATGGCGTGCGCGACGGACTCGCCGAGGCTGGTCTTGCCGACGCCGGGCGGGCCCACGAGCGCGAGCACGGCACCGCCGCGCCGCCCGCCGATCACGCCGAGTCCCCGGTCGCTGCGGCGCTTGCGCACCGCCAGGTACTCGGTGATGCGCTCCTTCACGTCCTCCAGGCCCGCGTGCTCGGCGTCCAGGACGGCCTTGGCGCCCTGGATGTCGTAGGCGTCCTCGGTGCGGTCGTTCCACGGCAGTTCGAGCACGGTGTCGAGCCAGGTGCGGATCCAGGAGCCCTCGGGCGACTGGTCGCTGGAACGCTCCAGCTTGTCGACCTCCTTGAGGGCGGCCTCGCGGACCTTCTCGGGCAGGTCGGCGGCCTCGACGCGGGCGCGGTAGTCGTCGGACTCCTCGCCGTCCTGCTCGCCGTTGAGGTCGCGCAGTTCCTTGCGGACGGCTTCGAGCTGGCGGCGCAGCAGGAACTCGCGCTGTTGCTTGTCCACGCCCTCCTGGACGTCCTTGGCGATGGTCTCGGCGACGTCCTGTTCGGCGAGGTGGTCGCGCAGGTGCTGGGTGGCGAGCTTGAGACGGGCGACCGGGTCGGCGGTCTCCAGCAGCTCCACCTTCTGTTCGGTGGTCAGGAACGGCGAGTAGCCGGAGTTGTCGGCGAGCGTGGAGACGTCGTCGATGGCCTGCACCCGGTCGACGACCTGCCAGGCGCCGCGCTTGCGCAGCCAGGCGGTGGCCAGGGCCTTGTACTCCTTCACGAGGTCGGCGACGTGACCGGGCAGCGGCTCGGGCACGCTCTCCTCGATCCGCGTCCCCTCGACCCACAGGGCCTTGCCGGGGCCGGTGGTGCCGGCGCCGATCCGTACGCGGCCGCGGCCGCGGATCAGGGCGCCGGGGTCGCCGTCGGCCAGCCGGCCGACCTGCTCGACGGTGCCGAGCACGCCGGTGCCCGGGTAGGACCCGTCGACGCGCGGGACCAGCAGGACCTGCGGCTTGCCGGGTCCGGAGCCGGCGGCCGACTGGGCGGCCTCCACCGCGGCCCGTACGTCGGCGTCGTTCAGGTCGAGCGGGACCACCATTCCGGGCAGCACGACCTCGTCGTCGAGCGGCAGCACAGGCAGAGTGAGCGGTGTGGACGTCGAAGCCATGATCTCCCCTTCGGCATTCAAGTTGAGCTATGCCGACTCAATGCGGGGGCGCCGCCGAATGTTCCCCGGGAGGGCGTCCGTTCGCTGTGGGCGATCACGGAGCCGCCGAACCGACGGGATCACGGCGGGCGACGCGTGCCGCACGCCGCGTCGCACGTGGGTGGAACCCCGATCAGGGCCGGTTCATGCCCGCTGCCGGTCCCGCGGTCCGCGCCCGCCCCGGCCGGCGGACGAAGGGCCAGGTCGCGACGCCCGTGGCCAGCGCGATCAGATGGCCCCACTCCGTCATGGGGTCCGTGAACGCGAACAGGTCGAGGACCAGCGCCCCGCCGAAGAACGCAAGAAGCGCCCGGCCGAGCCAGGGGGTGAGGAGTCCGGCCAGGGCGCCGGTGGCGGCGGCCACGCCGAAGCTGACGCCGTAGTCGAGGCGGTGCAGCGAACTCGCGGGAAGGTGCCCGGCCAGGACGGCGACGCCGACGGGGACCTCGGTGGCGAGGGTGGCGAGGACGTGCCCCAGGAGGAACACGCCGGCCGCGCGCGGGCCGCCGATCCGCCGCTCCAGCGCGGTGAGCATCAGCACGAGTCCGAGCGCGTACGTCGAGGTGATCCCGCCCGCGATCCACAGGGCGCTGGCGAGCAGCACCAGCACGGGCGCGTGCACGAGGTGCGCCACGTCGGTGCTCGAACCCTGGTGGAGGGCGTGCACGACGGCCGGGCCCGCCTGGGCGGTGACGGCCGAGGTGACGGCGAGGACCAGGACGTAGACGAAGGTGAACGGGGTCGCGGCCGGTGTGGGGAGCAGGCGCCAGGGTCGCGGGAGGCTGCGGGGCGCCACGGCGGGTGTCGCGGCCCGCGCGGTGGCGGACGTCGGGACGGCGGACGTGCGGGCGGACCCGGCCGCGGCGGCGGGGGTCGTACGGCGCTGGCGCGGGACCCCGTCCAGGAACCCGGAGTCCGCCGGCGGGCACGCGCCGGGTGACGGGTTCCCAGCCGCCGTACAGGGCGCCGCCGGCTCAGGCACGTCGGCCGTCTCCATCTGTTCCACGGTGAGGGGCCCCTTCCGTTTCACCCCCCACCCTTCGCGCCCCGCCCCGGCACTGTCTATGACCGGCGCCACGCACCGGGCGATTCACAGGAACTTCCCAGACACCCGCGGGCGTCCGGCGGGCACCCCCGGACGGTGACCCTCCGGCAGTGACCCGGTCGTTCGCCCGCTCCCGCGCCCGCCCGGCTGCCAGGATGGGCCCATGTCCCTCTCGTACGACATTCCCGAAGTCCTGGACCGTCGCGAGGGCCCGTCCGGCGAGGTCGTGCTGCGGCGTCACGGCGGGCTGCTGCAGATCATCGCCAACGGGTGCTTCCTGATGGACACGTCCGACGGGCGGTCGGAGCGGCTGCTGGTCGACGCGGCGCTCGACGCCCTGGACGCGCGGCCGGCACCCCCGGCCGGTCCACGGGTGCTGATCGGCGGGCTGGGCGTCGGATTCTCGCTCGCACACGCCGCCGCGAATCCGCGCTGGGGGCGGATCACGGTCGTCGAGCGGGAGAGCGCCATCGTCGACTGGCACCGTGGCGGCCCGCTGTCCGGGCTCTCCGCGGACGCTCTGGCGGACCCGCGCACCGAAATTCTGGAAACGGATCTGGTCGAATTCGTCAATGAGACGTGCGCCACGTACGACGCGTTGTGCCTCGACATCGACAACGGACCCGGCTGGACGGTCACCGAGGGCAACGAAAGCCTCTACTCGGCGCGCGGACTGGCCAGCTGCGCACGGGTGTTGAACCCCGGCGGGGTACTCGCGGTGTGGTCGGCCCGACCTTCTCCGGAATTTGAAGGATCCCTACGGAATGCCGGGTTCCAACACGTGCGTACCGAAGAGATCCCCGTTGCCCGGGGCGTTCCCGACGTCGTGCACCTCGCCGTCCGACCTGGATAGCAAAGGCGCGGTGACTCCCCGTACGCTGCCTACCTGACGCCGATCATTCAAGCGTCAATCGCAGTCATGCGCAGACAAGGGATCACCCCACTGATCCCGGAAAGCAACTCAGGGGCGGGCGATGGAGCAGACACACACCTCCCACAACGGCACGGCGGCGGCCCCGGGCGCTCAGCGCCGGGTCCTGGTCGTCGAGGACGATCCGACGATCATGGACGCCATCGCGACCCGCCTTCGTGCCGAGGGATTCCTCGTGCAAACGGCGGGCGACGGCCCCTCCGCGGTCGACACGGCCGAGGCCTGGCAGCCCGACCTGCTGATCCTCGACATCATGCTGCCCGGCTTCGACGGCCTGGAGGTCTGCCGTCGCGTGCAGGCCGCCCGCCCGGTGCCGGTACTGATGCTGACCGCCCGCGACGACGAGACCGACATGCTGGTCGGGCTCGGCGTGGGCGCCGACGACTACATGACCAAGCCGTTCTCGATGCGTGAACTGGCCGCCCGGGTGCACGTGCTGCTGCGCCGGGTGGAGCGGGCCGCGATCGCCGCCTCCACCCCGCGCAGCGGCATCCTGCGGCTGGGCGAGCTGGAGATCGACCACGCGCAGCGCCGGGTGCGGGTGCGCACCGACGACGTGCATCTGACGCCCACCGAGTTCGACCTCCTGGTGTGCCTGGCCAACACCCCGCGCGCCGTGCTCTCCCGTGAGCAGCTGCTCGCCGAGGTGTGGGACTGGGCGGACGCCTCCGGCACCCGGACCGTCGACAGCCACATCAAGGCGCTGCGGCGGAAGATCGGCGCCGAGCGCATCCGGACCGTCCACGGGGTGGGGTACGCGCTGGAGACGCCGACGCCATGAGCGACGGGCCGGCTCCACGGAGAGGCCCCGGGGAGCCCTGGGGCGGTGTGCGCCCGTTCTCGGTCAAGACGAAGCTGGGCGCGCTGGTCGTCATCTCGGTCCTGATCACGACCGGACTGTCGATGATCGCGGTGCACACCAAGACCGAGCTGCGCTTCATCACGGTCTTCTCGATGATCGCCACCCTGCTGATCACGCAGTTCGTGGCGCATTCGCTCACCGCGCCGCTGGACGAGATGAACACGGTGGCCCGGTCCATCTCGCACGGCGACTACACCCGCCGGGTGCGCGAGAACCGGCGCGACGAGCTCGGCGACCTGGCCCAGACCATCAACGTGATGGCCGACGAGCTGGAGGCGCAGGAACTCCAGCGCAAGGAGCTGGTCGCCAACGTCTCGCACGAGCTGCGCACGCCGATCGCGGGGCTGCGGGCGGTGCTGGAGAACATCGTCGACGGCGTCCAGCAGGCCGACCCCGAGACCATGCGCACGGCCCTGAAGCAGACCGAGCGGCTGGGCCGGCTGGTGGAGACGCTGCTCGACCTGTCCCGGCTGGACAACGGCGTCGTACCGCTGAAGAAGCGCCGCTTCGAGGTGTGGCCGTACCTGTCGGGCGTACTGAAGGAGGCCAACATGGTCGCCTCCGCGCGGGCGGGCATCGCCTCCGGCTCCGGCAGTCACACCCGGACGGACGTCCATCTGCACCTCGACGTGTCCCCGCCGGAGCTGACCGCGCACGCGGACCCGGAACGGATCCACCAGGTCGTCGCCAACCTCATCGACAACGCGGTCAAGCACAGCCCGGCGCACGGCCGGGTGACGGTCAGGGCGCGGCGCGGGCCGCAGCCCGAGTCGCTGGAGCTGGAGGTGCTGGACGAGGGTCCCGGCATCCCACGGTCGGAGTGGCGCCGGGTGTTCGAGCGGTTCAACCGCGGCAACGTCAGCCGGCCGCACGGTCCGGGCAGCGACGGCGGCACAGGGCTCGGCCTGGCGATCGCCCGCTGGGCGGTGGATCTGCACGGCGGCCGGATCGGTGTGGCCGAATCCGATCGGGGTTGCAGGATTATCGTCACTCTTCCGGGAGAGCCTTCAGTTCAAAGTTGACGTAAAGTTCGAGCCGGAGTCACAAGATCCATCCGCCTCCGCGCTGACGGACACGTGTGATCAGGCAGGGACCCGCGCCTGGTGGGCGCCGGGCCGGGGCCGACGCACCCTCCCGCGTCCCTTCCGTAGCGCAACCGCGCTTGTTTCCCGCCATTTCCAGCCCCGAAACCCGCTCTTCGATGTGACTTACGCGACGATGGACCGGCCCGGCCTGACCTCCGCCCTCCGGGAGGCGTAGCCTTTATTCCCGCTGTCCATCACCTTGTGAAGCGGAAGAGGGCGGTTGCCGCCGTGTCGCCACAGTCCCCCAGTAACTCGAGCATCTCGACCGACCACCAAGCCGGGAAGAACCCCGCCGCGGCGTTCGGCCCCAACGAGTGGCTCGTCGACGAGATCTATCAGCAGTACCTCCAGGACCCGAATTCGGTAGACCGAGCCTGGTGGGACTTCTTCGCCGACTACAAGCCAGGGGCTCCTGCCGCCTCGGGCACGGCGGGTACTGCGGCCGCGGGGGCCGCAGGGACCACCACCCCGGCCCCGGCAGCACCGGCCGCCCCGGCCCGGCCCGCGCCCGCCGCCCCGGCGGCCCCCGCGGCCGCTCCGGCCCCGGCCGTCCCGAAGCCCGCCGCCGCGGCTCCGGCTCCCGCCAAGGCCGCCGCTCCGGCGCCGGCCCCCGCGAAGCCGGCCGCCGCCGCGCAGCCGAAGGCCGCGCCCGCGACGGAGTCCCCCGACGGCCCGGAGCTGGTCCCGCTGCGCGGACCCGCCGCCGCGGTCGCGAAGAACATGAACGCCTCGATCGAGGTGCCCACGGCCACGTCCGTGCGCGCGGTCCCGGTGAAACTGCTCTTCGACAACCGCATCGTCATCAACAACCACCTGAAGCGTGCCCGGGGCGGGAAGATCTCCTTCACCCACCTCATCGGCTACGCGATGGTGCAGGCCATCAAGGCCATGCCGTCGATGAATCACTCCTTCGCGGAGAAGGACGGCAAGCCCACCCTGGTCAAGCCGGCCCACGTCAACTTCGGCCTCGCCATCGACCTGGTGAAGCCGAACGGGGACCGCCAGCTCGTCGTCGCCGGCATCAAGAAGGCCGAGACGCTCAACTTCTTCGAGTTCTGGCAGGCCTACGAGGACATCGTCCGCCGCGCCCGTGACGGCAAGCTGACGATGGACGACTTCTCCGGGGTCACGGTCTCCCTCACCAACCCCGGCGGCCTCGGCACCGTGCACTCGGTCCCGCGTCTGATGCCCGGTCAGTCGGTCATCATGGGCGTCGGATCGATGGACTACCCGGCGGAGTTCCAGGGCACCTCCCAGGACACCCTGAACAAGCTCGGCATCTCGAAGGTCATGACGCTCACGTCGACCTACGACCACCGGGTCATCCAGGGCGCCGCGTCCGGCGAGTTCCTGCGGATCGTCGCCAACCTCCTGCTCGGCGAGAGCGGCTTCTACGACGAGATCTTCGAGGCGCTGCGCATCCCCTACGAGCCGGTCCGCTGGCTCAAGGACATCGACGCCAGCCACGACGACGACGTCACCAAGGCCGCCCGCGTCTTCGAGCTGATCCACTCCTACCGGGTCCGCGGCCACGTCATGGCCGACACCGACCCGCTGGAGTACCGCCAGCGCAAGCACCCCGACCTCGACATCACCGAGCACGGGCTCACGCTGTGGGACCTGGAGCGCGAGTTCGCGGTCGGCGGCTTCGCCGGCAAGTCCCTGATGAAGCTGCGCGACATCCTCGGCGTGCTGCGCGACTCGTACTGCCGCACCACCGGCGTCGAGTTCATGCACATCCAGGACCCGAAGCAGCGCAAGTGGATCCAGGACCGCATCGAGCGCTCGCACTCCAAGCCGGAGCGCGAGGAGCAGCTGCGCATCCTGCGCCGCCTGAACGCGGCCGAGGCGTTCGAGACCTTCCTGCAGACGAAGTACGTCGGCCAGAAGCGCTTCAGCCTGGAGGGCGGCGAGTCCGTCATCCCGCTGCTGGACGCGGTGCTGGACTCGGCGGCGGAGTCGCGCCTGGACGAGGTCGTCATCGGCATGGCCCACCGCGGCCGGCTGAACGTGCTCGCCAACATCGTCGGCAAGTCGTACGCGCAGATCTTCCGCGAGTTCGAGGGCAACCTCGACCCGAAGTCGATGCACGGCTCCGGCGACGTGAAGTACCACCTGGGCGCCGAGGGCACCTTCACCGGTCTGGACGGCGAGCAGATCAAGGTCTCGCTGGCCGCGAACCCCTCGCACCTGGAGGCGGTCGACCCGATCCTGGAGGGCATCGCCCGCGCCAAGCAGGACATCATCAACAAGGGCGGCACGGACTTCACGGTCCTGCCGGTCGCCCTGCACGGTGACGCGGCCTTCGCGGGCCAGGGCGTGGTGGCCGAGACGCTCAACATGTCGCAGCTGCGCGGCTACCGCACCGGCGGCACCGTCCACGTGGTCATCAACAACCAGGTCGGCTTCACCGCCGCCCCGGAGTCCTCGCGCTCCTCGATGTACGCCACCGACGTGGCCCGCATGATCGAGGCGCCGATCTTCCACGTGAACGGCGACGACCCCGAGGCCGTCGTCCGCGTCGCGCGCTTGGCCTTCGAGTTCCGTCAGGCGTTCAACAAGGACGTCGTGATCGACCTCATCTGCTACCGCCGCCGCGGTCACAACGAGTCGGACAACCCGGCGTTCACCCAGCCCCTGATGTACGACCTGATCGACAAGAAGCGCTCGGTGCGCAAGCTCTACACCGAGTCCCTCATCGGTCGCGGCGACATCACCCTGGAAGAGGCCGAGCAGGCCCTCCAGGACTACCAGGGCCAGCTGGAGAAGGTCTTCACCGAGGTCCGCGAGGCCACCTCGCAGCCGCTGTCGCCGGCGTCCTCCGACCCGCAGGCCGAGTTCCCGGTCTCGGTGAACACCGCGGTGTCCACCGAGGTCGTCAAGCGGATCGCCGAGTCCCAGGTCAACATCCCCGACCACGTCACCGTCCACCCGCGGCTGCTGCCCCAGCTGCAGCGCCGGGCGTCGATGGTCGAGGACGGCACGATCGACTGGGGCATGGGCGAGACCCTCGCCATCGGCTCCCTCCTGCTGGAGGGTGTCCCGGTCCGGCTCGCGGGCCAAGACTCGCAGCGCGGGACGTTCGGACAGCGGCACGCGGTGCTCATCGACCGGGCGACGGGCGAGGACTTCACCCCGCTGCTGTACCTGTCCGAGGACCAGGCGCGCCTGAACGTCTACAACTCCCTGCTGTCGGAGTACGCGGCGATGGGCTTCGAGTACGGCTACTCGCTGGCCCGCCCCGACGCGCTCGTCATGTGGGAGGCGCAGTTCGGCGACTTCGTCAACGGCGCGCAGACGGTCGTGGACGAGTTCATCTCCTCGGCGGAGCAGAAGTGGGGCCAGACCTCCGGCGTCACCCTGCTGCTCCCGCACGGCTACGAGGGCCAGGGCCCGGACCACTCCTCGGCCCGTCCGGAGCGGTTCCTCCAGCTCTGCGCCCAGAACAACATGACGGTCGCCATGCCGACGCTGCCGTCGAACTACTTCCACCTGCTGCGGTGGCAGGTGCACAACCCGCACCACAAGCCGCTCATCGTCTTCACGCCGAAGTCGATGCTGCGTCTCAAGGCGGCCGCGTCGAAGGCGGAGGAGTTCACCGACCAGCAGTTCCGCCCGGTCATCGGCGACGCGTCGGCCGACCCGGCCGCCGTCCGCAAGGTCGTCTTCTGCGCCGGCAAGGTCTACTACGACCTCGAGGCCGAGCGGCAGAAGCGCGGCGCCTCGGACCCCGCGGCGGCCGAGACGGCGATCATCCGCCTCGAGCGGCTGTACCCGCTGCCGGGTGCCGAGCTCCAGGCCGAGATCGCCAAGTACCCGAACGCCGAGAAGTACCTGTGGGCCCAGGAGGAGCCGGCGAACCAGGGTGCGTGGCCGTTCATCGCGCTCAACCTGATCGACCACCTCGACCTGGCGGTCGGCGCCGAGGTGCCGCACGGGGAGCGGCTGCGCCGCATCTCGCGCCCGCACGGCTCGTCCCCGGCGGTCGGTTCGGCCAAGCGTCACCAGGCCGAGCAGGAGCAGCTGGTGCGCGAGGTGTTCGAGGCGTAGGCGCTGCCGCTGAGGCGCCCCCGGGGGCGTCTCGGACGAGGGTCCGCTCCGAGTCGTGGCGACTCGGGCCGGGCCCTCCGGCGTTCGTACGGCCTTACCCTGGAAGGCAGGGCGTGTTCACGGGATCGAGCAGGGCTCGTCCCGTCCGTATCAGGAGCGAGAGTTGTACTTCACCGACCGAGGCATCGAGGAACTGGCGAAACGGCGCGGCGAGGAGGAGGTCACCTTCGAGTGGCTCGCCGAGCAGCTGCGGACGTTCGTCGACCTGAACCCGGACTTCGAGGTGCCGGTCGAGCGGCTGGCCACCTGGCTGGCCCGGCTGGACGACGAGGACGACGAGGACGGCGCATAGGACCTGGCAGGTCTCGGCAGGTGTGGGCAGGTCCACTTCGGGGGCGCTGCGACCGGGCGTCTCGGCCCGTGTCGCCGCCCCCGTCGCCGTTGTTCCGTTCGTTTCCGCGTGCGGCGCCGCGCCGCCGTACGAGCCGCAGGTCCCGGGGCCCCCGGGAGACCTGACCGCCGTGGGTGATCCCGCTCCGGGGCGCCGCGCCGCCCTGTTCGAGCCCT
The DNA here is from genome assembly GCF_040605435.1 of Streptomyces sp. NPDC005574. Classification (NCBI taxonomy): domain Bacteria; kingdom Bacillati; phylum Actinomycetota; class Actinomycetes; order Kitasatosporales; family Streptomycetaceae; genus Streptomyces; species Streptomyces sp. NPDC005574. The sequence continues at coordinate 138,479 of NZ_JBEXCW010000003.1, read as the reverse complement.
GTCCGGCGTTTCGCGTCCCCTGAACGGGTGTCTTGACTTTCGCGTGCCGCGATATATCGTGAATGACGGAAGACGCGATATGGCGCGTTGTCACGGGAGGTCGCCATCATGTCCGAGTGGTCCGTCGCAGAGCCCCGCAAGCTCACGTTCGACGAGCCCGTGCGGGAGCTCCACGTACGCATCGTCAACGGCACGGTGAACGTCGTGGGGACCGACGAGGGTTCCGCCCGCCTGGAAGTCTCCGAGATCGAGGGACCGCCGCTGACGGTCACCCAGCAGGGTGGCACGCTGACCGTCGCGTACGACGACCTGCCCTGGCGGGGCTTCCTCAAGTGGCTCGACCGCAAGGGCTGGCGCCGCAGCGCGGTCGTCTCCCTGGCCGTCCCGGCCGACACCCGCGTCGAGGTGGGCGTGGTCGGCGCCGCCGCGGTCGTCTCCGGGCTCCGCGGGCCGTCCGTGGTCAAGGGGGTCACCGGCGACACGACACTCGTCGCCCTGTCCGGCCCGGTCCGCGCGGACACCGTGTCGGGGAACCTGGAGGCCCAGGCCGTCACCGGCGACCTGCGGTTCAACTCGGTCTCCGGCGACCTCACCGTCGTCGACGGCTCGGGCTCCTCCGTGCGGGCCGAGTCGGTCAGTGGCTCGATGATCGTCGACCTCGATCCGGAGGGCCCCACGGACATCGGGCTGACCAGCGTCTCGGGCGAGATCGCCATCCGGCTGCCCGCCCCGGCGGACGCCGAGGTCGAGGCCAACACCGCGAGCGGCACCATCTCCAACGCCTTCGAGGGCCTGCGCGTGCACGGCCATTGGGGCGCCCACAAGATCACCGGCCGGCTCGGAGCCGGCACCGGCAAGCTCCGCGCCACGACCGTCTCCGGCTCGATCGCGCTGCTGCGCCGGCCGACGGCGGAGGACGAGGAGCCGGAACCCCGGGACACCGGTGGTTCCGGTCCCTGGGCGGAGAGCACCGACCAGGCCGCCGGTGACCCGGCGGGCGGGCCGCACAGCGCATCGGGGGACCATTCCGCTTCCGGCCCGGGCGAGGGCTCGACCAGCGCCCCGACCGACGGCACGACCGACGGCACGACCGACAAGAAGGTGCTCTGACATGCCCCCCGTCTTCGCCCACGGCCGCCTCCGCCTGTACCTGCTGAAGCTGCTCGACGAAGCCCCGCGCCACGGCTACGAGGTGATCCGGCTGCTCGAAGAGCGCTTCCAGGGGCTGTACGCGCCGTCGGCGGGCACCGTCTACCCGCGGCTGGCCAAGCTGGAGGCCGAGGGCCTGGTCACCCACACCACGGAGGGCGGCCGCAAGGTGTACGCCATCACCGACGCGGGCCGCGCCGAACTGGCCGACCGCAGCGGTGAACTGGCCGACCTGGAGCTGGAGATCCGCGAGTCGGTCGCCGAACTCGCCGCCGAGATCCGGGCCGACGTGCGCGGCGCGGCGGGCGACCTGCGGCGCGAGATGCGGGCGGCGGCCAGCGAGGCCCGGCGGGGCGCCGGCGCCAAGGCCGGTCACGAACAGGGCGCCGCGTTCGGGGACTTCGGCGAGGTGGGTGACAAGGAGGCCTGGCGCGCCGCCAAGGAGGAGATGCGGCGCGTCAAGCAGGAGTGGAAGGAACAGGCCCGGCGCGCGAAGGACGAGAGCCGGCGGGCCCGTGAGGAGGCCCAGCGGGCCCGGACCCAGGCCAAGGAGGCGCAGGACCGGGCGCGGGCCCAGGCGCAGGAGGAGATGCAGCGCATCGCCCGGCGGGTCCAGGACCAGGTGCAGGACCACTTCGCGCGGGGCGACTGGCCGACGGGGGTGCGCGAGGGGCTCACCGAACTCGCCAAGGAGTTCGGCGAGTTCGGCAAGGACTACGGCAAGGAGTTCGGGAAGGACTTCGGGTTCGGACGCGGCGGCGCCGGCAAGGCGGCACCGCAGCCCGAGTACACGCGGACCCCGGAGGACTTCCCGGCCGAGTTCGAGCCGTCCTGGGCCCACGAGGACGCGGACTCCTCGGGTGACCCGGCCCGCGACCTGGACCGCCTGCTCGACCGCTTCCGCGACGACATCCGCGACGCGGCCCGCGACCACGGCGTCACCCCGGACCAACTCCGCACAGCCCGCACCCACCTGTCGTCAGCGGCAGCCCACATCGGGGCGGTGCTGAAGACCCCGAGAGCCTGACCAGGCCCTTACGACCCATGGGCCGGCGTCCGACGGCGCGGCGACCGGCCGGACGGCCCACCTCCGCCGGGTGCGGCTGCCCGCCGCCGACGGATGCGGCTGCCCGCCGGCCGCCGAGGGCACGTGGCCCCGGCCCGGGGCGAACAGCCGCAGGCGGTCGACGGCTCGCCGCCCGACGCGCCCCGCGACCGGCCGTCGAGGTCCCGAAGGCGAGTAGCCGCAGGCATCCGGCGGCGCCGGAGCGGAGCGGGGGGTCAGCCCGCCTTTGCCTCGCCTTCGCCGTACAGGACGCGGGTGAGTGACTCGTGGGTCACGCCGTGGTCGGCGAGGGTTTCGGCGGGGACGCCGGGCCGCGCCGCCAGGGCGAGCAGGATGTGCTCGTCACCGATGCCGCGTTCACGGTGGGCGACGGCGACGCGCAGGGTCCCGACCAGCAGGTCCTTGGCGCCGCGGCCGAACGGCCGCCGTCCCGACCACCCGGAAGGGGACCGCCCTTGGTACCGGCCGCCAGCGCCCCCTCGCCGTGTGCCTCCTCCACCTTCGAAACGATGTCGGACAGGTCGATGCCCAGCCCCGACAGCGCGTCGGCGTCCGCCCGCGAGAGCCCTCCGCGGCGACGGGCCTCGGCCAGGTCCCGCACCAGCCCGTCCCGGCCACCGGGCGGCAGACCGAGCGACGCCAGGGCGAACGAACCCCGGCTGCCCTCCCGGTCGAGCAGGGACAGGAGCAGGTGTGTCTCCTCGACCCGTTCCGCCCCCTCCCGTTCGGCATGCGCCACCGCGCCCTCGACCACCGCGCGGGCGTCCTTCGTGAACCGCTCGAACATCAATGCCTCCCGTACTTCTTGTGCACGGCCTGCCTGCTCACGCCGAGTTCCGCGGCGATCTCCTGCCACGACCAGCCCTGATGGCGCGCACTGCGCACCTGCACCGCCTCCAGCTGCTCCAGCAGCCTGCGCAGCGCGGCGACCGCGCGCAGCCCCACCCGGGGGTCGCGGTCACCGGCCCGCTCGGCGAGATCCGTTGCTTCCGTCATGCTGTCAATCTAAGTTGACAGGATCGGCATGTCAACCCTAGTTGACACACCTCACGCACCGACGGCCGGCCCGGGAACCGGACCGGCCGTGCGCTGAGGAGCGAGAGTCGAGGGGCGGAAGGAGAGGGAGGAAGGGGTCAGGACGGGCGCGCCGCTACCCGTTCGTGAGGACGATCTTCCCGAAGTGGTCCCCGCTCTCCATCCGCTCGAAGCCCTCCCGGGCGCGGTCGAGCGGAAGCACCTCGTCGATGACGGGACGGACACCCGTGGCGGCGCAGAAGGAGAGCAGGTCCTCCAGCTCGTCCTTGGTGCCCATGGTGGAGCCGACCACCTTGAGTTCGAGGAAGAAGATCCGGGTCAGCTCGGCGTGCGCGGGCCGGTCGCCGCTGGTCGCGCCGGAGATGACGAGGGTGCCGCCGGGACGCAGGGACTTCACCGAGTGCGACCAGGTCGCGGCGCCGACGGTCTCGATGACGGCGTCCACCCGCTGCGGCAGCCGCGCGCCGGACTCCACCGCCTCCACCGCCCCGAGTTCCAGGGCCCGCTTCCGCTTGGCCTCGTCCCGGCTGGTGGCGAACACCCGCAGCCCGGCCGCCTTGCCCAGCACGATGGCCGCCGTGGCGACGCCTCCGCCGGCGCCCTGCACGAGGACGGAGTCACCGGGCCGTACGCCGGCGTTCGTGAAGAGCATCCGGTACGCCGTCAGCCAGGCCGTGGGCAGACAGGCCGCCTCCGCGAAGGACAGTTCCTTGGGCTTGGGCAGGAGGTTCCACGTCGGTACGGCGACCCGCTCGGCGAAGGTGCCCTGGTAGTGCTCGGTGAGGATCGAGCGGGGTTCCCTGGGGCCGACGCCGTGGCCGGTCTGGCCGATGACCGAGTGCAGGACGACCTCGTTGCCGTCCTCGTCGATTCCGGCGGCGTCGCAGCCGAGGATCATCGGCAGTTTGTCCTCCGCGAGCCCCACTCCGCGCAGGGACCAGAGGTCGTGATGGTTGAGGGAGGCGGCTTGGACGTCGACGACGCTCCAGCCGGCGCGGGCCTCGGGAGCCGGACGCTCCCCCAACTCGAGGCCGGTGAGCGGCTGGTCACGGTCGATGCGGGCGGCGTAGGCAGCGAACATGGATCGACGATAGGCGCCGGACGCGCGGTTTTTGAACCGGGGCGCCCTGTGACACATACCCTCTTGCCTCCGGCCCGGACACGGGGACGGGCGGCGGGACGGCCATCGGCCGGACACAGCGACGGCCACCGACAGGGACACCTACCCGGCGAGCCGGCGCAGCCGCCGCCCGGTAGCCCGCCAGCCGGTAGCCCGAACCACCCGATCGGCCGGACGCGAGGGTAAAAAACGGCCCCGCCCAAAAGGACGGGGCCGCTTCGGTGGACGTCAGCGGCGCGCGACGCCCTCCGCACGGGCGGCGGCGGCCACGGCCGCCGTCACGGCGGGAGCGACCCGCTCGTCGAACGGCGAGGGGATGACGTAGTCCGCGGCGAGGTCGTCGCCCACGACCGAGGCCAGCGCCTCGGCCGCCGCGATCTTCATGCCCTCGGTGATCCGGGAGGCCCGCACCTGGAGCGCCCCGGCGAAGATGCCCGGGAACGCCAGCACGTTGTTGATCTGGTTCGGGAAGTCCGAGCGCCCGGTCGCGACGACGGCCGCGTACTTGTGGGCGACGTCGGGGTGCACCTCGGGGTTCGGGTTGGCCATGGCGAACACGAAGGCGCCGTCCGCCATCGAGGCGACCGCCGGCTCCGGGACCGTACCGCCGGAGACGCCGATGAAGACGTCGGCGCCCTCCAGGGCCGCCTCCAGCGGGCCGGTGATCCCGGCCTTGTTGGTGAAGCCGGCCAGATCGCGCTTGACCGGGGTCAGGTCGTCGCGGTCGGCGGACACGATGCCCTTGCGGTCCGCCACCGCCACGTCTCCGATCCCGGCCTCGACCAGGAACTTCGCGATGGCGACCCCGGCCGCGCCGGCGCCCGAGATCACCGCCCGCAGATCGCCGAGGCCCCGCCCGGTCAGCCGCGCGGCGTTGCGCAACGCGGCCAGCGTGACGACCGCGGTGCCGTGCTGGTCGTCGTGGAAGACGGGGATGTCCAGCCGCTCCTGGAGCTTGCGCTCGATCTCGAAGCACCGGGGCGCCGAGATGTCCTCCAGGTTGACGCCGCCGAAGGAGGGCGCGAGGCGCACCACGGTCTCGACGATCTCGTCCACGCCGGTGCAGGCCAGCGCGATCGGGACCGCGTCGACGCCGCCGAACTGCTTGAAGAGGATCGCCTTGCCCTCCATGACCGGGAGGGAGGCTTCGGGGCCGATGTCGCCGAGCCCGAGCACCGCCGTGCCGTCCGTCACGACGGCGACGACCGAGGACTTCCAGGTGTAGTCGTGCACGAGGTCCGGCTGCTCGGCGATCGCGCTGCACACCTTCGCGACGCCGGGCGTGTACGCCAGGGACAGGTCGTCCTTGTCACGGATCGGCACGGTGGCCTGCACAGCCATCTTGCCGCCGCGGTGCAGCGCGAACGCGGGGTCGAAGGATTCGAGGGGCTCCGCCCCGCCGTCCTGGCCCGTATCGCTGTCGCTGCGAGGATTGACGATCTCCGCTGCCACTTTGTCTTACCCCTTAGGTCTGCATGGTTTGAGGGTGGCCACTCCTGGTTGAGAAGTGGGCGGGCACCGCGGGCGGCCCGTGTCGTGTCGCGGGGGGCCGTACGCGACGGGCGCGCCGCACACGCGCCCTGAGCCCCGGATGAGGGGTGTAAAGAACCTTCTTACCGGACGGACCGCGCGCCGACGAGTCCAATACGTACAAGGTCACATCCCGGAGGTGACATTCCGGAAGGAGCCGGGTGCTGACCGTGACACGAATCATGAGCAGATATCTGGACAAGTCCTCGAGACTCGCTCGACGAGGCTCCGGGGCGCGGGGGGAAGATCACACCCGCTGCGCAAGGGAAGGACCGCATTCTGAGATGCGCCGAAGATCTTCCGGCCGGAAGGGCAGATTCCCGCAGAAGGTGCGGTCGTGATGTACCGACCTGGTGTGGTTCGGGGGTCACCCGTTATCCGATTTTGACATGCCGAGTCCCCTGAATGGTTCAGTCCGAATGGCAAGATGCCGTAATCACACGAGGTCGCGACACTCGAAGACGTGTGTTCTTGTCGACCCACGGCAACTGTCGACCGCGTCGACGACCGCCGGCCCCATCGGCACTCCACCCATCCGCCGGAGGAACCCACCATGACCGCAAGCACCACCCGTCGTACCACCGCCGCGCACTCCCGGACAGCCGCGGTCGGTGCGATCGCGGTCGCAGGCGCCCTGCTGCTCACCGCCTGCGGTGACCAGACGGACAAGAGCAGCAGTGACACCTCGTCGGAGTCGTCCGCGTCCGCCGCTCCGCTCGCCGGCAAGCTCCCCGCGGACATCAAGAGCGCCGGCGTCATCAAGGTGGGCTCCGACATCGCGTACCCGCCGGTCGAGTACATGGAGAGCGGCAAGGCCGTCGGTATCGACCCCGACATCGCCGACGCCCTCGGCAAGCAGCTGGGCGTGAAGTTCGACTTCCAGAACGGCAAGTTCGACCAGCTCATCGTCGGTCTGCAGTCCAAGCGCTTCAACGCGATCATGTCCGCGATGAACGACACCAAGGACCGCCAGAACGGCATCGACTCCGACACCGGCAAGAAGGTCGGCGACGGCATCGACTTCGTCGACTACTTCACCGCGGGCACCTCGATCCTCGTCCAGAAGGGCAACCCCAAGGGCATCAAGTCCCTGGACGACCTGTGCGGCAAGGTCGTGGCCCTGCAGAAGGGCACCACGTCCGAGGGCATCGCCAAGGCGCAGAGCACCAAGTGCAAGAAGGACGGCAAGAAGGCCATCACGCTGCAGACCTTCGACACCGACCCCGAGGCGCTGCTGCGCCTCAAGCAGGGCGCGTCCGTCGCGGACCTCAACGACTTCCCGGTGGCCGCGTACAACGCGAAGACCTCGGGCGGCGGCAAGGACTTCGAGGTGGTCGGCGAGCAGATCGAGGCCGGCCCCTACGGCATTGGCGTCAGCAAGTCGAACACGCAGCTGCGTGACGCCCTGCAGGCCGCGATGAGCGCCATCATCGCGAACGGCGAGTACAAGAAGATCCTGGAGAAGTGGAACGTCACGGACGGCGCGGTGACCGAGGCCAAGATCAACGGCGGCTCGTGACCCAGCCCGACGTACCACTGAAGGGCAGTCATCGTGACTGACATTGTCGACAAGACTCCGGCGCCGTCGGTGCCGCCGGAGCAGATCAAGGCCATCCCGGTGCGCCACTACGGCCGCTGGGTGGCCGGGGCGCTGGTCATCGCCGTCCTGGTGCTGATCGGGCTCGCGTTCTCCAACGCGAACATCAACTACGGCATCATCCCGGACTACCTGACGGACGACCTGATCCTGTCCGGGGTCTGGCACACGCTGTACATCTCGGTGCTCGCGATGGTGCTGGGGCTCGTCCTGGGCGTCATCCTCGCGGTCATGCGGATGTCGTCCAACCCGGTCACCAGCACGGTGTCCTGGCTGTACATCTGGTTCTTCCGCGGCACCCCGGTGCTGGTGCAGCTGCTGCTCTGGTACAACATCGCCCTGGTGTTCCCCGTGCTCAACCTGGGGTTCTACAAGGACGAGATGAACGACGTGATGACGCCGTTCCTCGCCGCGCTGCTGGGCCTCGGTCTCAACGAGGCCGCGTACATGTCCGAGATCGTCCGGGCCGGCATCCAGTCGGTCGACGAGGGGCAGACGGAGGCCTCGCACGCGCTGGGCATGACGCAGGCCAAGACGCTGCGCCGGGTGATCCTGCCGCAGGCCATGCGCGTGATCGTGCCGCCGACCGGCAACGAGTTCATCAACATGCTGAAGACCTCGTCGCTCGCGTACGCGGTCCAGTTCAACGAACTGATCAAACGGTCCACGGACGTCTCCAGTACGTCACTGGCGGTCGTCGAGCTGTATTTCGTGGCATCGATCTGGTATCTGATCCTGACCAGCGTCTTCAGCGTCTTCCAGTACTACCTGGAACGCCGTTACGCCCGTGGCTCGATGCGCACGCTGCCGCCGACCCCGCTTGAGCGCCTGAAGAAGAACCTGCGGCTGTTCGCTTCCTTCCGCCGCCCGGAGGTGACCCGATGAGCGGTCTCAGCAAGGACTTCGCGCCGAGCACGAGCGGCCACCCCATGGTCAAGGCCGAGGGCGTGCACAAGTCCTTCGGGCTCGCGCACATCCTCAAGGGCATCGACCTGGAGGTGAACCCGCGCGAGGTGTTCTGCCTGATCGGCCCGTCCGGCTCCGGCAAGTCGACCTTCCTGCGGTGCATCAACCACCTGGAGAAGATCAGCGCCGGCCGGCTGTCGGTCGACGGCGACCTGGTCGGCTACCGGCAGCAGGGCGACAAGCTCTACGAGCTGAAGGAGAAGGAGGTCGCGGCGCAGCGGCGGGACATCGGCATGGTGTTCCAGCGCTTCAACCTCTTCCCGCACATGACGGCGCTGGAGAACGTCATGGAGGCGCCGCTCCAGGTCAAGGGCGAGTCCAAGGCCGTCGCCCGGGAGCGGGCGGAGCGACTGCTGGACCGGGTCGGTCTCGGCGACCGCAAGGACCACTACCCCTCCCGGCTCTCCGGCGGGCAGCAGCAGCGTGTCGCCATCGCCCGCGCGCTGGCGATGGAGCCGAAGCTGATGCTCTTCGACGAGCCGACCTCGGCGCTCGACCCGGAGCTGGTGGGTGAGGTGCTCGACGTCATGCGGGACCTCGCGGAGGACGGCATGACGATGATCGTCGTCACGCACGAGATGGGCTTCGCCCGGGAGGTCGGCGACTCGCTGGTCTTCATGGACGACGGTGTGGTGGTCGAGTCCGGCCACCCGCGCGAGGTCCTGACGAACCCCCAGCACGACCGGACGAAGTCGTTCCTGTCCAAGGTCCTGTAGGGCGGTTCACGCGGAAGGGGCGGTACGGGATCCTCGTACCGCCCCTTCCGCGTGTGCGGACCTCGTCACCTGAGGGCGAGCAGCAGTGTGTCCGACGGGGAGCACCACACCGGGCGGGCCTCGGCGAAGCCCTTCTCGCGCAGGGTCCGCGCGTGCCAGGCGGCGGAGGGCATCTCGCCGTCGGCGTGCTCGCCGTAGATCTCGAAGCGGCGGGCGGTCGGCCCGGCGAGGACCGGGTCCTGGGCGGCGAGCTGCCACCACTGGGCCCAGTCGGGGACGCCGGCGCCCCGGGCCTGTTCCATGCGGGCGTGGCGCTGGGCCCGCTCGGCCGCGTTGATCCTGGGCGTCGTGTCGTCGATCATGTGGTCCGCGTTCATGAAGACACCGCCGCCGCGGACGAGTTCCGCGACCTGACCGTAGAGGGCCGCGAGGGGTTCGGTGTGCAGCCAGTGCAGGGCCGTGGCGGTCAGGACGGCGTCGTACGAGTCGTACGGCAGCGTGGCAGGCCACCGCGGGTCCTTGAGGTCGGCGGTGACGAAGGAGACCCGCTCGTCGCCCTCGAAGGTGCCGCGGGCGATGGCGAGGAGCGCCGGGTCGAGGTCGACGCCGGTGCTGGTGGCCTCGGGGAGGCGGGCGAGCAGCCGGGCGGTGATGCTGCCGGTGCCGCAGGCGAGGTCGAGGACGCGCGGCGCGGGGCCGACGAGCGCCTCGACCATGTCGAGCATGATGGCGAACCGCTCCTCGCGGTCGGGCATGTACCACTCCTGCTGGCGGTCCCAGCTCTCCTGCCAGGCGCGCCAGTCGGTTCCGGTACCGGTGGTCATGGAAGCCCTCGTTTCGGTCGCCCGCGTAATACCCTGGAAGCACGATCAGCTGTTACCCGACCGCACTCCGACGATAGAACGCCTCCGTAAGGACTACAAGTGGAACTGGCCTATTACTCGGACTACGCCGTCCGTCTCGTCAACAGCGAGGACCCGGCCCGGGGCAAGGACTCACTGACCTCGGTCGAGGCCGTCCGCGACCTGTTCGGCGGCAACTCGTCGGCGGCCCGCCGCGCCACCGACGCGGACGTGACGCGGTTCCGCTCGGTCCGCGGCCGGCTGCGCTCGGTCTTCGAGGCGGCGGACCAGGGCGAGGAGACGCTCGCGGTGGACCTGCTGAACTCCCTCCTCCTGGAGTTCCCGGTGAGCCCGCAGATCTCCGGCCACGACTTCCGCGACGACGACGGCCGCCCGCTGTGGCACATGCACCTGGCCGACCACCCGTCGAACGCGACCGCGGGCTACGCGGCGATCGCCGCGATGGGCCTGGCCTTCCATCTGACCGAGCACGGCGTGGACCGCCTCGGCCTGTGCGAGGCGGCCCCGTGCCGCAACGCCTACCTGGACACCTCGACCAACCGCTCGCGGCGCTACTGCTCCGACCGCTGCGCGACCCGCGCCAACGTGGCGGCCTACCGGGCCCGCAAACGCCTGGAGACCGACCGGTCCCACAAGACCGGTCTGGCGGCCGACAGCGCCCAGCGCAGCACGGCGAGCGGCGAACGCTGATCCGGCCGCGGCGGCCGGTAGCGGAAGCGGACCTTCCCCAGGATCAGTTCGTCGGGCACGACGCCGTAGTCGTTGCTGTCACTGCCGGCGAACGAGTTGTCGGCGAGCACCCACCAGCCGCCCTCGCGCCGCTGCACGGCCCGCTTCACGATGAGCAGGTCCTGCTGGAAGGGATGGCGCAGGACCACGACGTCCCCGGGCCTGATCCGGCCCCCGTGCCGCACCAGGAGCCAGTCGCCCTGGTACAGCGTGGGCACCATCGACGGCCCGGTCACCTCGAAGCGTCCGAAGGGCTGCGTCGCCCTCCCCCGCTCGGTCTCCTGCGACAGCTCCGGCATCCCCGGCACCTCCCCGGTGTGTTCCTCCACCAGTCTCAGTCTGACCCCGGACTTTTGTCCTAAGCCCATGGGGGCACCCGCGAAAACCCCGCCCCCAGGGAGTAATGTCCCACCTGAGAAGACGATCACGAGGAAGGAACGCTCCATGCTTTCCCGCCTGTTTGCCCCCAAGGTCAAGGTCAGCGCGCACTGCGACCTGCCCTGCGGTGTGTACGACCCGGCCCAGGCCCGCATCGAGGCGGAGTCGGTGAAGGCCGTGCAGGAGAAGATGGCCGCCAACGACGACCCGCACTTCCAGGCGCGTGCCACCGTCATCAAGGAGCAGCGCGCCGAGCTCGCGAAGCACCACGTCTCGGTGCTGTGGAGCGACTACTTCAAGCCCCCGCACTTCGAGAAGTACCCGGAGCTGCACCAGCTGGTCAACGACGCCCTGAAGGCCCTCTCGGCCGCCAAGGCGTCCACCGACCCGGCCACCGGCCAGAAGGCTCTGGACTACATCGCCCAGATCGACAAGATCTTCTGGGAGACGAAGAAGGCCTGACACCCGTCAGCCTCCGCGGACCCGCGACCGGTGCACCGTCGCAGGTCCGCGGGCATGCCGAAGGGGCCCGTCCGATCCGTCGGCCGGGCCCCTTCGGCGTCCGTCCGCGACCACCGGTCCGCGAGCTGCGGATCGTGCGATGCTGGCGGGATGGTGACCACGGAGGACCTGGTCCGGCTGCGGCGGGCACGCGACCGGATGAACCGCGAGTACGCCGAACCCCTGGACGTGGCAGCGCTCGCCGGCACGGCGCTGATGTCGCCGGGCCACTTCCAGCGCAGCTTCCGCGCGGCCTTCGGTGAGACGCCCTACAGCTACCTCATGACCCGCCGTATCGAGCGGGCCAAGGCGCTGCTGCGCCGCGGCGACCTGACCGTCACGGAGGTCTGCGTCGCGGTCGGCTGCACCTCGCTGGGCTCCTTCAGCTCCCGTTTCACCGAACTGGTCGGCGAGACCCCGAGCGCCTACCGCGCCCGCTCGCACGAGTCGGGGGCGATGATCCCGGCCTGCGTGGCCCGCACGTTCACCCGGCCGACACGGGCCGCGAAGCCGGCGTCCTGGTCCGAGGGGCCCTGAGGGATGTCCCGCTGTCCGGCGGGCGGGCGGGGCCCGGCACGGCCTAACCTGCCGTCATGGACATCAGACTCAGGCAGTGCTTCATCGCCGTCGACGACCATGACAAGGCGATCACCTTCTACCGGGACGTCCTGGGCATGGAGGTCCGCAACGACGTCGGGTTCGAGGGGATGCGGTGGGTGACCGTCGGGTCGCCGCTGCAGCCGGACGTGGAGATCGTGCTGGAGCCGCCGGGCGCGAACCCCGACGCCTCTCCCGCGGACCGGGAGGCGATGGCCCAGCTGCTGGCGAAGGGGATGCTGCGCGGGGTCAACTTCACCACCGCCGACTGCGACGGCCTCTACGCGCGCGTGCGCGAGTCCGGCGCCGACGTCGTGCAGGAGCCGATGGACCAGCCGTACGGCGTCCGCGACTGCGCGTTCCGCGACCCGGCCGGGAACATGCTGCGCTTCATGGAGCGGGACGGCGGCTGACACCGGACCGGACCGGTGCGGCTGACACCGGACCGGACCAGGGGGGCCGCCGCCTACGATCACGCCATGAGCATCCGCTGGACGTACGCCTTCATCGACCGGCCCGCCGGCCTCCTCGGCCCGGCTGGTTCGTTCTGGACGGCCGTCACGGACACGCGGCTGTCCGCGCCCCGGGGCGCGCGCGGTGAGTTCGCCACGCTCGTGCCGGAGGGGGCCAACGCCTGCGTGAGGATCCAGGGCGTCGGCGACGGGGACGGCGGCGCCCACCTCGACCTCGCCGTCGACGACGTCCCCGGGTTCCTGGAGGCGGCGCTCGAACTCGGGGCGGCGGTCGCGGCACGACACGACGGGTGGGCCGTACTGCGGTCGCCCGCCGGGCAGTTGTTCTGCGCCGTGCCCGGCCACGGGGAGTCGGCCCGCCCGCCCGTCACCCGCGGCACCCGGCTCGACCAGGTCTGCCTGGACACCCCGCCGTCCGCCTACGACGCCGAAGTCGCCTTCTGGAGCGGCCTGATGACCGGCTGGGAGTCGGTGCCGGGCTCGCTCCCCGAGTTCCACGTGATCAAACCGCCGCCCGGACTGCCGGTCCGCGTCCTGCTCCAGCGCCTCGGTGAGGAGCGGCCCGCCGGCGCCCATCTCGACCTGGCCTGCGCGGACATCGAGGCGACCCGGGACGCCCACGAGCGGCTCGGCGCACGGCTCGTCGCCCGGGGACGCCACTGGACGGTGATGCGCGACCCCGCCGGCGGCACGTACTGCCTGACCGGCCGCGACCCCGAAACGGGCGGACTCCCCCGGGACTCCGGCTGAGCCGTGTCCTGGCGCCGGAAGGACGGCGTCAGGGGCCGCGGGTACCCAGCATGTACGCGCAGCCGACGGCGCCGGACTCTTCTACGGAACGTGGAGAGGCGCCGAGGCGCGGGCAGTCGCCGGCGTCCATCTCCCGCCGAAGCAGCGACGCCGCCGGGTCCGGGGTCTCCGGCCCGCTGTACCAGCCGGGCCGGGGCTCCGCCGAGTCCTGGAGCCACAGGGTCAGTCCGCCGCCGACGGCCACCGTCACCGCCCACACCACCAGCGCCCACCGCCATGCCCGGCGACGGCGCTCTCCCCCGGCCCGTGTCACACCCACTCCTCCACGTCGACCACGGCGTCCACCGTGATCGGGCCGTACACGTGCGGGAACTCCTCGCCGCCGGGCTCCGGTGCCTCGTAGCGCACCTCCGCGTCGAGCCGTCCGGGGTCGACGACCAGCACCACCAGGTCGCCGGGGCCGTCCGAGCCGTACAGGAAGGCGGCCACGCGCGGGAGCTGGTCGCGGGTCGAGCAGTGGATGAAGCCCTCCTCCCCCAGGGTGCGGCCGCGCGTCGACATCTCGTACGTGCCCCGGGCGCGCGCCGCCTCCCACAGGGAGCGTTCCGTGATGTGCAGGATGTGCGTGGGTTCGGACATGCCCCGCACGTTACGGCCTCGGCGGGCCGCCCGCGCCCGCGTCCGGTGACCCGGCCGGGGTGACCCGGCCGGCGGTCTCGGCGCGGGTCAGGAGTCCTTCGCCGGGGGTTCTCCGGGGTCCTCGCCGCCAGCGGTGGCCCGCGACGCGGCACTCTTCGGCAGGGGCACCGCGCCGTCCGCCACGAAGGCGTCGCAGTCCGGGTTGTGGCACGGGCCGCCCACCCACACCGGGACCCACGCGCCCAGCGTCTTGTGGCGCCGGACGACCGTGCCGACGGGCTGCCCGCAGACGGGACAGTGACGTTCTTGACCGTCCATGTCCTCAGGGTAGGCCGCGGGCCACCCCAGCGCTTCCCGCCCGCCGGGCGGACCCGCACGCCGACGTGGCCGGTGCGGACTACGCGGACCGGGGTTCGCGCCACATCGGCCACATCCGGGGGCCGTCGGGCAGGTCGAGGGGGCGGCCGGTGAGGGCGAAGCCGAGCCGCTCGTACAGCGTGCGGCTGCGCGCGCTGCTCGCCTCCAGGTAGGCGGGCAGCGCCTGCCGGTCGCAGCGGTCGAGGACCGACTCGACGAGCGCGCTGCCGACGCCCTCGCCCTGCCGTTGCGGCGCCACGGCGATCATCCACAGGTATTCGTGGGCGCGCCCGGCGGGATGGATGTCCGCGGTCAGCCGCGCGATCAGTTCGACGCGCTCGTTGTCCGGATCGACGGCCGCGCGCACCTGCGCCGGCCCCTCGTCGTCGGCATGTCCCTCGGTGGCCTCCCGCGCGGGCACGGGCAGCCACAGCGCGCAGCCCGCGCCGTCCTCGGTGACCTCGACACGGCCCTCGGCGAGCACGATGTCGGTGAAGGCGGCCATCAGCCGGTGATGCGTGGCGCGGCGGTACGCGTCCCCAGGGAAGACCCACCTGCTGACCGGATCGTCCTGGAACGCCTGGTCCAGCAGCCGGACGACCGACTCTCGGTCGTCCTCGCCGGCCACCCGTATCACCGTGCCCATGTCCGCCCTTTCGCCCAACCTACGCTGCTCGTACGGGCGTTGAGACTATCCGGTGACGTGAGGGAGCGGGCCCCGCACACCGTGGGGATGTGCGGGACCCGCCGTCCGGGGCCCCGGGCACCGCGGCGTCAGGTCCGCGAGGTGCCGGCCGCTCCGGGGTATCGGTGCCCTGCGCCGCCGGCCGTCAGGAGGAGCGCCGGGTGACGAACTCGGCCAGTGCGAGCAGCCCTCCCGCCGCCTCCGGTTCGGGTACCGCGCGGGCCAGCTCCTGCATGGCGCGGGCCATCCGGTCGGCTGCCTGGACCTGCGCCCAGTCGCGCCCGCCGGCCCGCTCCACCGCCAGCACCGTCCGCTCCAGGTCCCCTTCGCGGTAGGGGAGCCGGTACAGCTCGGCCAGTTCGGCGGCGGCCGGCGTGCCGGAGGAGAGGGCGGCCACCACCGGCAGTGACTTCTTGCGGGCGACGAGGTCCGCGCCGGCCGGCTTGCCGGTGCGCCCCGGGTCTCCCCATATGCCGATCACGTCGTCGATGAGCTGGAAGGCGAGCCCAGCCTGACGGCCGAACGCGTCCATGGCCTCGACGTCCTCGGGAGCGGCGCCCGCGTACAGCGCGCCCATCGCGCAGGCGCACCCCAGCAGCGCGCCCGTCTTCGCCTCGGCCATGGTGAGGACCTCGCCGAGGGTGACCTCCCCGGGGGCGCGTCCTTCCATGGCCGTGTCGGTGTGCTGGCCCTCGCACAGTTCCATGACGCAGGCAGTGAGGCGTGCGGCGGCCGCCGAGGACGCCGGGTGGGGGTCCTCGGCGAGCAGTCCGAGGGCGAGCGCCTGGAGCGCGTCCCCGGTGAGGATGGCGTCGGCGTCGCCGAACACCGTCCAGACGGTGGGCCGGTGGCGCCGGGTGGTGTCCCGGTCCATCACGTCGTCGTGCAGCAGGGTGAAGTTGTGGACCAGCTCCACCGCCGCGGCCGCCCGCAGGGCCGCCGAGCGGGCGGCCGGTCCGCCGAGCGCGGCGGCCGCGGTGAGGACGAGCGCCGGCCGGATCGCCTTGCCCGCGTTGCCCGCCGCCGGGGTGCCGTCCGCCCGCTCCCAGCCGAAGTGGTAGAGCGCGACCCGGCGCATCGAGCCGGGCAACATGTCGAGGGCGGCGCGCAGTTCGGGATCGACACAGGTCCGGGCGCTCTCCAGGATGGCCACGGCCTCCTGCCCGTCGGACCGGTCCGCCCCGGCGGCCGACTGCTGCGCGGGCATCCGTTTCGGCTCCGTCATGAACTCGGTCACGGGGTTCCCCTCGGGCGGTGCGCGGACGGTGTCCGCGCTGCGGCCGGCCGCGTGCGGCCGGGTGTCCCCGCCCGGGCGGGCGGAGACACGGCTTCCCGCTGCGGGAAGGTCACCTCCAGCGGCCGATCTCGACGTTCTCCAGGACGCCGAGCGCGTCCGGCACGAGAACGGCGGCCGAGTAGTAGGCCGTCACCAGGTATTTGATGATGGCCTGTTCGTTGATGCCCATGAAGCGCACGGACAGGCTGGGTTCGATCTCGTCCGGGATGCCGGCCTGCTGCAGGCCGATGACGCCCTGCTCGGCCTCCCCGGTGCGCAGGGCGATGATCGACGTGGTGCGGGCCTCGGTCACCGGGATCTTGCCGCAGGGGTAGATCGGTACACCGCGCCAGGTGGGGATGCGGTTGCCGGCCACGTCGATGGTCTCGGGGACGAGCCCGCGTTTGTTGAGCTCGCGGCCGAACGCGGAGATCGCGCGCGGATGGGCGAGCAGCATCTTCGTGCCGCGCCGCCGGCTGAGCAGTTCGTCCAGGTCGTCGGGGCCGGGGACGCCGTCGTGCGGCTGGAGCCGCTGGTCGTACTCGCAGTTGTTCAGCAGCCCGAACTCGCGGTTGTTGATGAGTTCGTGCTCCTGGCGTTCCTTCAGCGCCTCCACGGTCAGCCGGAGCTGGTGCTCGGTCTGGTTCATCGGCTGGTTGTAGAGGTCGGCCACGCGCGAGTGGATGCGCAGCACGGTCTGCGCGACGCTCAGTTCGTACTCACGGGGCCTGGCCTCGTAGTCGACGAAGGTGTGCGGGATGTCCGGCTCGCCGGAGTGGCCGGCCGCGAGGTCGATCTCCTTCTCGCCGAACTTGTTGGTGCGCTGCTCCGGGATGGAGAGGAGGTGCCGCAGGTGTTCCCGCAGGGACTCGGAGCGCTCGGCGACCTGCTCGACGTCCTGGCGGGGCAGCACGAGCACCGTGCAGCCGGTGACCGCGCGGGCGGTGTACTCCCAGATGGCGTCGGGGTCCAGCAGTGCCTGCTCGCCGAAGTAGGCGCCGTCGGCGAGGACTCCGAGGACCGAGTCGTCGCCGTACGGGCCGGTGCCGACCTTCTCCACCCTGCCGTGCGCCAGCAGGAACACCTCGTCGGCGGGGCTGCCGAAGGACGCGATCACGTCACCCGGCGTGAACTCGCGCTGCTGGCAGCGCCGGGCGAGTTCGGTGAGCACGTCCTCGTCCTCGTAGGACCGCAGGGCGGGCAGCTCGCCCAGCTCGGCGGGGATCACCTCGACGCGGTCGCCGGTCTTCACGAACGTGACCCGGCCGTCGCCCACGGAGTAGGTCAGCCGGCGGTTGACCCGGTACGTGCCGCCCTGGACGTTGACCCACGGCAGCATGCGCAGCAGCCAGCGGGAGCTGATCTCCTGCATCTGGGGCGCGGACTTGGTGGTGGTGGCCAGGTTCCGCGCGGCCGCCGTGCCGAGGCTCTGCTGCGGCTTGCCCTGCTCTGTGCGGACCTCTTCGCCTACCGACATAAGGAATTGCCCTCCCGGTCATGCCCCGGCACCGAACTGCGCCGAGGCATCGATCTGCGTGACCAAGCCTTCCTCACGGAACGTGTCGGTGCCATTACACGAAAGAGCGGGAATGGATCACGGGATGATTGGGCACTGGTGGGCGTTCTGTCCACGCTTCCGCCCCGCACCACCCCCGCCACCCCGCACTGCGGCCGCACGTCAGCCGCCCGCATCGGCCGCCCACATCGGCCGGCCACCGCCTGTCCGGATCGGCTCGCTCGCTGTACGAACGATGTGTCCGGGCCGTCCCGGTTTCGGTAGAAGCATCGGTACCAGACGGCCGCGCACGGCGGACGGCGCACAGCACGAAGGAGGCGGCCATGGCCTCACCCATGTCCGCGGGCGGATTCCTGGCCGCACTCAGGGCGGAGGGCCTCACCGTGGTCGAGGTCGGCGACTGGCGCCACCACAACCGCAACCACAAGGGGCCCTGGGGCCCGGTCCACGGCGTGATGATCCACCACACCGTGACGCACGGTGGCGCCCTGACGGTGGCGCTGTGCCGGGACGGGCGCCCGGACCTGCCGGGGCCGCTGTGCCACGGCGTCATCACCAAGGACGGCACCGTCCACCTCGTCGGCTACGGCCGGGCCAACCACGCCGGACTCGGCGACGACGACGTGCTGCGCGCGGTGATCGGGGAGAAGGCGCTGCCGCACGACAACGAGGCGGACACCGACGGCAACCGCCACTTCTACGGCTTCGAGTGCGAGAACCTCGGCGACGGCGAGGACCCCTGGCCGGCGGTCCAGCTGGAGGCCGTGGAGAAGGCCGCCGCCGCCCTGTGCCGGCACCACGGCTGGACCCAGCGGTCGGTCCTCGGACACCTGGAGTGGCAGCCGGGGAAGGTCGACCCGCGCGGGTTCAGCATGGCGTGGCTGCGGGAGCGGGTGCGGGACCGGCTGAAGTAGGGCACGGCCCGGCCGGGGCGGCGACAATGGTGCCGTGACCAGCCCCGACACCGCCGCCCTGCGCCCCCGCCTGCCCTCGCCCGTGCAGGAACTGTCGGATCCGCGCTGTGCCCGTCACGGCGTCCGTCTGCTGCTCAAGCGCGACGACCTGGTCCACCCGGAGCTCATCGGCAACAAATGGCGCAAACTCGCGCCGAACCTCGCGGCCGCGGCGGGCCGTACGCTCCTCACCTTCGGCGGCGCCTACTCCAACCACCTGCGGGCCACGGCCGCCGCCGGCCGCCTGCTGGGCCTGCCGACGGTCGGCGTGGTCCGCGGCCAGGAACTCGCCGACCGCCCCCTCAACCCCTCACTGGCCCGGTGTGCGGCGGACGGCATGCGACTGCGGTTCGTCGACAGGTCGACGTATCGCCACAAGAGCGAACCGGACACCCTCCGGGCGCTGCTGCGCGCGGCGGACGCCGAGGACGCGTACGTCGTCCCGGAGGGCGGCAGCAACGCCCTGGCCGTACGGGGCTGCCGGGCGCTCGGCGCGGAGCTGCGCGGCCGAGGTGACGTCGTCGCGGTCGCCTGCGGCACCGGCGGCACCCTCGCCGGGCTGGCCGCCGGGCTCGCCCCGGGCCAGCGGGCGCTGGGCGTGCCCGTCCTGCGGGGCGGCTTCCTGACGGCCGGCATAGCGGCCCTGCAGGCGGAGGCGTTCGGCGGCCCGCGCGGGTCCTGGCACCTGGACGAGCGCTTCCACTTCGGCGGGTACGCCCGCACCGGCGCGGAACTCGACGCCTTCGCACGCGACTTCGAGGACCGCCACGGACTGCCCGTCGAGCGTCTCTATGTGGCCAAGTTGCTGTACGGCGTCCTCGCGCTCGTCGAGGAGGGCGCCTTCCCGCGCGGGACGGCGGTGACGGCCGTCGTCACGGGCCGGCCGTTCGGCCCGCGACCCTGACACCGGCCTGCTCCCGCGCGCGGACACTCAGCTCGCCGCCTCCCGGAAGGCCGCCGCTTCCTCCAGGTCGAGCCTGCGCAGCAACGTCCGCAGCATCTCGTCGTCGATGTGGCGGGTGTCCCGCAGCCGCACGAACATCTTCCGCTCGGAGCTGATCATCTCCCGCGACAGACGCCGGTAGGTGTCGTCGACGGTCTCCCCGGTGAGCGGGTTGACCTGGCCGAGGCGTTCCCAGACGGCGTTGCGGCGGCGCTCCAGGACCGCGCGCAGCCGGTCGGCGAGCGGCGGCGGAAGCGCGTTGCGCTCGTCGTCGAGGAGTTCCTCCAGCCGCCGCTCGGCGACCAGGGACGCCTGCGCCTGGGCGTTGGCCTCGGCGAGCGTCTCGGCCTGCTGGTCACGGCCGGGCAGCTTCAGCAGGCGGATCAGCGGGGGCAGGGTCACGCCCTGCACGACGAGTGTCCCGATGACGGTCGTGAAGGTCAGGAAGAGGATCAGGTTGCGCCCGGGGAACGGTTCGCCGCCGTGCACCGTCAGCGGGATCGAGAACGCGATGGCCAGCGAGACCACCCCGCGCATGCCGGCCCAGCCGATCACGAACGCGCCCTTCCAGGTGGGGTTGGACTCCCGCTCCCGGATGCGCGCCGACGCCAGGCGCGGCAGGAACGTCGCCGGGTACACCCACACGAAGCGGGTGACGACCACGACCAGGAAGACGGCCACCGCGTACCAGGCGGCGGTGCCGCCCTCGTACTCCCCGAGGCCCTTGAGGACCACCGGCAGCTGGAGTCCGATCAGGGCGAACACCGACGACTCCAGGACGAACGCGACCATCTTCCACACCGCCTCCTCCTGGAGCCGCGTCGCGAAGTCCACCTCCCACGCGCGGTGGCCGAGGTACAGCGCGACGACCACGACCGCGAGGACTCCGGAGGCGTGCACCTGCTCGGCGACCGCGTAGGCGACGAAGGGGATCAGCAGGGAGAGCGTGTTCTGCAGCAGCGCCTCCTTCAGATGGGTGCGCAGCCAGTGGATCGGCACCATCAGCAGCAGGCCGATCCCGACGCCGCCGACCGCCGCGAGCAGGAACTCGCCGATCCCTTCGGCCCAGGTGGCGCCCTCGCCGACCGCCGCGGCGAGGGCGACCCGGTAGGCGGTGATCGCGGTCGCGTCGTTCACCAGCGACTCGCCCTGGAGGATCGTGGTGATCCGGGAGGGCAGCCCGACCCGGCGCGCCACCGCGGTCGCGGCGACGGCGTCCGGCGGCGCCACCACCGCGCCCAGCACCAGGGCCGCGGCCAGCGGCAGCCCCGGGACGATCCGGTAGACGGCCCAGCCGACCACGAAGGTGGCGAACAGCACGTACCCCACCGACAGCAGCGCGACGGGCCGCAGCTGCGCGCGCAGGTCGAGGTAGGAGCTGTCGGTGGCGGACGTGTAGAGCAGCGGGGGCAGGATCAGCGGGAGCACGATGTGCGGGTCGAGGGTGTAGTCGGGAACACCGGGGACGTACGAGATCACCAGGCCGACCGCTACCAGCAGCAGCGGTGCCGGCACCGGGGTGCGCCGGGCTCCCGCCGCGACCGCCGCGCTCCCCGCCACCAGCAACAGCAGTGGCATCACGTCCATGGTTCCCGCCCGCCCTCGGTTTTTTGCGCGCGGTCACCCGCACACCCGTCGTAATCTGGCAATCATGAAACAGTGCACGCATGCCGACGCGCTGCCGCACCCGGAACCCGGGCCGCTGAGCGAGACCTGCCTGGAGTGCCTGCGCGACGGTACGCACCCGGTACAGCTTCGGCTGTGCCTCACGTGTGGTCACGTCGGCTGCTGCGACTCGTCGCCGGCCCGGCACGCCAACGAGCACCACAAGGACACCGGCCACCCCGTCATGCGGACCTTCGAACCCGGTGAGAACTGGCGTTGGTGCTTCGTGGACCACGTACTCGTGTGACGCTGGTCCGGTGACTCCGGACCGCGTGGGGAGACTCCCGATCCGGACGGTTCGACCGTCTGACGTCTGGGTACGTCAACCCGACGTGCCCTGTTCCCAATTGGGGCCGCGGACCCTCTAGCCACGGAGCGTACTCATAGGTTTACTATGAGTGACAGCAGGGGGTTGGGGTCCCGGGGACAGGAAAGTCGAGAGCGCGGTAGCGTCACCGCTGCACGACGTGTCGCTTTACCCCGGGGGGCGACCCTCGGCCCGAAAAACTTGTACCACCTTGGAGGTGAGGGTGTCCCAGATCGCAGGCGAACCCGCGACCCAGGACTTCGTGGAAGTCCGGCTGCCGGCTGCGGGTGCCTACCTGTCGGTGCTGCGGACGGCCACGGCCGGCCTCGCGGCCCGTTTGGACTTCACCCTCGACGAGATCGAGGACCTCCGCATCGCGGTGGACGAGGCCTGCGCGATCCTGCTCCAGCAGGCCGTGCCGGGCTCGGTGCTCAGCTGCGTCTTCCGGCTCGTCGACGACTCGCTCGAGGTCACCGTCTCGGCGCCGACCACGGACGGTCACGCGCCCGCGCGGGACACGTTCGCCTGGACCGTGCTGTCAGCCCTGGCGGGCAAGGTCTCCTCCGCCGTGGACGAGGACAAAACCGTTTCGATCAGCCTCTACAAACAGCGCGGCGCGGGACCCGGGCCGGCGTGAGGGACGGGGACGGGCCGGTGCGGGACGAAGAGCGCGGCACACGGGAGCTGCCGGCCGAGGGGGGTCTCCCCGGATCGGGTACGGCCGGGGGCTCGGGAGCGGACGGCCCGAGTGCGTTGCGGCGCACTGCGGACGGCATCGACGGCATCGACGGCATCCCCGAGCAGGCCAGGCCGCACCCGGAGGACGACTCCTCGGAGCCCGTCCCCGCGGGCGACGGGCAGGGGGAGCGGGAAGGTGCCGCGCAGAGCACGCCCGCGGACACAGAGGTCGGCGTCACCCCCGTCCCAGCGGAGGCGCGGGCTCGGGGAAGGGCAACGGGCGGGACGATGAGCGAGCACGAGCGAGAAGACGAAAAGGCCCCGCAGCGCGTGCGGGCCACTCAGCACAGCCCGCAGGACCGCAGCGGGGCACGCGCCCTGTTCATCGAACTGCGCAAGCTGCAGGACGGCAGCCCCGAGTACGCGGAGCTGCGCAACCGGCTGGTCCGCATGCACCTGCCGCTCGTCGAGCACCTCGCCCGCCGCTTCCGCAACCGCGGCGAGCCGCTGGACGACCTGACCCAGGTCGCCACCATCGGCCTGATCAAGTCCGTGGACCGCTTCGACCCGGAGCGCGGCGTCGAGTTCTCGACGTACGCGACCCCCACGGTCGTCGGCGAGATCAAGCGCCACTTCCGCGACAAGGGCTGGGCGGTGCGCGTCCCGCGCCGGCTGCAGGAACTGCGCCTCGCGCTGACCACGGCGACGGCCGAGCTCTCGCAGCAGCACGGCCGCTCCCCCACCGTCCACGAACTGGCCGAGAAGCTGGCCATCTCGGAGGAGGAGGTCCTGGAGGGTCTGGAGTCCGCCAACGCGTACTCCACGCTGTCCCTCGACGTCCCCGACACGGACGACGAGTCCCCCGCGGTCGCGGACACCCTGGGCGCCGAGGACGAGGCGCTGGAGGGCGTCGAGTACCGCGAATCGCTCAAGCCACTCCTGGAAGATCTCCCGCCGCGCGAGAAGCGGATCCTGCTGCTGCGGTTCTTCGGCAACATGACCCAGTCGCAGATCGCGCAGGAGGTCGGCATCTCGCAGATGCACGTGTCCCGCCTGCTGGCCCGGACGCTGGCACAGCTGCGGGAGAAGCTGCTCGTGGAGGAGTAGGCCCGGGAGCGGACGGACGAGCAGGCCGCACGGGCCCGGAGCCGGCGCCCCGGCCCCGGCCTCCTACCCGCGCTCTCCGTCCCCGTCCCGGTCCCGGCCCGGCCCCTTGATCCCGAGGGCCCGGGTCGTCGCCGGATTGACGAGCAGCACCAGCGCCACGACCGCGACGACCGCGAGCACGATCCCGGCCGGGATCGCCATGCTGTCGGCCTGCAGCAGGTCGTACGCCACCAGCAGGGCCACGAGCTGCGTGATGACTGCGGGACCCCGGCTCCAGCCGCGCCGGCCGAGCAGCCCGCGCGCGGCGAGCAGCGGCAGCAGCGCGAGGACGATCAGCGTGATGCCGCCCGTGACGGCCGACCCGCGGTCGTCCGGCTCCCCGGTGAGGCCCTCGACCAGGATCCAGGCGCCGCCGACGACCAGGGCGAGCCCCTCCAGCGCGGCGAGCGCCGCCGCGGCGGTCAGCCGGGTGGGGCGGGGCCCGGTGTCCCGGGCGGCTTCGGCTTCGGGGGCGGGATTCTGCTGAGGGGTCACCCTTGCAGGGTAGCCGCGCCCGCGCCGCCTCCCGTGGTGAGGTTCACGCACCGAACTCTTACGTGATCCTTGACTCGGCCTGGGATCGGTACCGCCGAGTAGGTACGCTGCAATCCATGCGTGCACTCCTCGTGGTCAATCCGGCGGCAACCACCACAAGCGCACGTACGCGCGATGTCCTGATCCACGCGCTCGCGAGCGAGATGAAACTCGAGGCGGTCACCACCGAGTACCGCGGCCACGCGCGGGACCTCGGCCGCCAGGCGGCGGAGAGCGGGAACGTCGACCTGGTGGTGGCCCTCGGCGGTGACGGCACCGTCAACGAGGTCGTCAACGGTCTGTTGCACGCCGGGCCCGAGCCGGAGCGCCTGCCCGGGCTCGCGGTGGTCCCCGGCGGCTCCACGAACGTCTTCGCCCGGGCCCTGGGGCTGCCCAACGACGCGGTGGAGGCGACGGGCGCGCTGCTGGACGCGCTGCGCGAGGGCCGGGAGCGCACGGTCGGGCTGGGTCTGACGTCCGGCACCCCGGGCACAGAGGACGAGGCCGTGCCGTCCCGCTGGTTCACCTTCAACGCCGGACTCGGTTTCGACGCGGGTGTGGTGGGCCGCGTGGAACAGCAGCGCGAGCGGGGCCGCCGGTCGACGCACGCTCTGTATGTGCGCCAGGTGATGCGGCAGTTCCTCGGGGAG
This sequence comes from Streptomyces sp. NPDC005574, assembly GCF_040605435.1. Classification (NCBI taxonomy): domain Bacteria; kingdom Bacillati; phylum Actinomycetota; class Actinomycetes; order Kitasatosporales; family Streptomycetaceae; genus Streptomyces; species Streptomyces sp. NPDC005574. The sequence continues at coordinate 113,660 of NZ_JBEXCW010000003.1, read as the reverse complement.
ACCAACCGCCGGCGCGGCATGGTCAGTGTCGAGCGGCCCGGCGAGGAGACGGTCACCGATCTGGTGGTGGCGATAGTTTCGAACACCTCGCCCTGGACGTATCTCGGTAATCGCCCCATGTACACGTCGCCTAAGGCCTCGTTCGATAAAGGGCTCGACGTACTCGGTCTCAGCCGCCTTTCGACGGCCGCGGTTGCCCGGTATGGCACCCAGTTGCTCGCTTCGTCCCCCGAGCGCGGACCCCATGGCAAGCACGCCGTGTCCCTGCACGACCTGACCGAGTTCACCTTGCATTCGAAGGCCCCGCTACCCCTTCAGATGGACGGCGACCACCTCGGGCTCCGTACGAGCGTGACGTTCACAGGCGTACGCCGTGCACTGCGTGTGATTGTGTGAGCAGAAGGCGCGAAAGTCCTTTCACTCGAACGTTTAGACCAGGGTCCACCCCATGGAAGTACGGCTGTGACCTAGTCGACACCGAGGAATCAAAAAAAACTTTCCGGAAGGGGTTGTATCCGCCGCTGAGGTTTGCGAGTCTCTACGTGGCGATCGAGACGGCCCGCAACACCGGCCTCCACTGATCACCAGAACCCCTCAACACTCACAGGACCACACCAGGGAACCTGGCAGTCGGCCCTTCACTTGTTGAGGGATTCGTGAAAGCGTTCACATTCACAAGCAACGTGCATGTAATACCAAGGAGAGGTAGCAGCCATGGACTGGCGTCACAACGCCGTTTGCCGCGAGGAAGACCCCGAGCTCTTCTTCCCCATCGGCAACACCGGTCCTGCGCTGCTGCAGATCGAGGAAGCCAAGGCCGTCTGCCGCCGCTGCCCCGTCATGGAGCAGTGCCTGCAGTGGGCGCTCGAGTCCGGTCAGGACTCCGGCGTCTGGGGTGGTCTCAGCGAGGACGAGCGCCGTGCGATGAAGCGCCGCGCCGCCCGCAACCGGGCCCGTCAGGCCACCGCCTGACATACCCGCCCCGCGACAGCCTGGCACGGCGGCGCGTACAGCGCGTACGCATCTCCCGCCCCCGAGCCGCAGCGCGCAGTACCCCCGATGCGCAGCACACGCTGGCAACGAGCATGAGGAAGCCCCGGACCGCCACGGTCCGGGGCTTCCTGCTGTTCTTCTTCCGGCGGGTCGCCGGCGGGCCGCGCTACTTGGGGGCCCGCACCGGGATGTCGAGGATCACCCGCGTGCCCCGCTCCGGCGCCGGGACCATGTCGAACGTGCCGCCCAACTCGCCCTCCACCAGCGTCCGTACGATCTGCAGGCCGAGGTTGCCGCCGGTGTGCGGGTCGAAGCCCTCGGGCAGTCCGACGCCGTCGTCCTGGACGGTGACCAGGAGACGGGTGTCCTGCGTGGTGCCGCTGCGGACCGCCGATACCTCGACGGTGCCGGTCTCGCCCTCGCGGAAGCCGTGCTCCAGGGCGTTCTGCAGGATCTCCGTCAGCACCATCGACAGGGGTGTGGCGACCTCGGCGTCCAGGATGCCGAAGCGGCCGGTGCGCCGGCCGGCCACCTTGCCCGGCGAGATCTCGGCGACCATCGCGAGGACCCGGTCGGCGATCTCGTCGAACTCCACCCGCTCGTCCAGGTTCTGGGAGAGCGTCTCGTGCACGATCGCGATCGAGCCGACCCGCCGTACGGCCTCCTCCAGGGCCTCGCGGCCGCGGTCGGACTCGATGCGCCGGGCCTGGAGCCGCAACAGGGCGGCCACCGTCTGGAGGTTGTTCTTCACCCGGTGGTGGATCTCCCGGATGGTGGCGTCCTTGGTGATCAACTCACGCTCGCGGCGGCGCAGTTCCGTCACGTCCCGCAGCAGGACCAGCGAACCGATGCGGATGCCCTTGGGCTTGAGCGGGATCGCCCGGAACTGGATCACCCCGTCGTGCGACTCGATCTCGAACTCGCGGGGCGCCCAGCCGCTGGCGACCTTGGCCAGCGCCTCGTCCACCGGGCCGAGCGTGGGGGCGAGTTCGGCGGTGGTCTCGCCCAGGTGCTGGCCGACCAGGTCGGTCGCGAGGCCGAGGCGGTGGTAGGCGGAGAGCGCGTTCGGCGAGGCGTACTGGACGACGCCGTCCGCGTCCAGCCGGACCAGGCCGTCGCCCACGCGGGGCGAGGCGTCCATGTCCACCTGCTGGTCGGGGAAGGGGAAGGAGCCCGCCGCGATCATCTGCGCCAGGTCGGAGGCGCTCTGGAGGTACGTCAGCTCCAGGCGGCTCGGGGTGCGCACGGTCAGGAGGTTGGTGTTGCGCGCGATGACGCCGAGCACGCGGCCCTGCCGCCGGACGGGGATCGACTCGACGCGGACCGGGACCTCCTCGCGCCACTCGGGGTCGCCCTCACGGACGATGCGCCCCTCGTCGAGGGCCGCGTCCAGCATCGGGCGGCGCCCGCGCGGGACGAGGTGGCCGACCATGTCGTCCTGGTACGAGGTGGGGCCGGTGTTGGGCCGCATCTGGGCGACGGACACGTAGCGGGTGCCGTCGCGGGTGGGCACCCACAGGACGAGGTCGGCGAAGGAGAGATCGGAGAGCAGCTGCCACTCCGAGACCAGCAGGTGGAGCCACTCGAGGTCGGAGTCCTCGAGGGCGGTGTGCTGGCGTACGAGTTCGTTCATGGAGGGCACGTGGCCGAGCGTACCTGGGGGTATGTGCAGGGCCTAAAACAGGCCGTACGGGGACGCGGGGACGGTCACGGCGTGTGGACGGGGCCCGGAGACACCCGCGGGCCGCGGCGCCTGGGAGGGACCCTCAACCCTCCCGGCACCGCAGCCCGGAGCAACAACGGCCGCGGGGTGTGCGGTCCCGGTCGGCCGAAGGGTGAGGAGCCGGGGCAGTCAGGGCAGAGAGCTCCGGATCCTCGGTCCGTCCTCCTGTGCGGGGAGGACGGAGGCGTGGTGGTTTCTCCTCCGCATTCTGGACTAGACCACTACGTGTGTCCATGCGTTGGAGGCTGTTTGTTGTTGTCTCTTCTGGAACGGGCGGACTCCCTGGCGTCCACCACGCAGCCTAACCCGTGTGGGTTCGTGTGCGGGGCGGGATCGACAGGACAGTTTCCGCGGACGCCGCCGGCTCGCCGCCCTCTGTTAGATTGGTCTAAACCACATATCATCATTCTTACCGTGTTCGGATCGCTCTTCAGATCGGCAGGCCCAGCGTGGAAGTTGTCATCGTTCCGGACGCCCGGTCGGGCGGCGAGCTCATCGCCGACGCCATCGCCCGCCTCCTGCGGCGCAGGCCCGAGGCGCTGCTCGGGGTGGCCACCGGCTCGACCCCGCTGCCCGTCTACGAGGCGCTGTCGGCCGGCGTGAAGTCCGGTGCCGTGGACGCCTCGCGGGCCCGGATCGCGCAGCTCGACGAATACGTGGGGCTGCCCGCCGACCACCCGGAGTCCTACCGCTCGGTGCTGCGGCGCGAGGTGCTGGAGCCGCTCGGCATCGGCATGGACGCGTTCATCGGTCCCGACGGCACGGCCGAGGACGTGCTCGGGGCGTGCGAGGCGTACGACCGGGCACTGGCCGAGGCCGGCGGGGTGGACCTCCAACTGCTCGGGATCGGCACCGACGGGCACATCGGGTTCAACGAGCCCTGCTCCTCGCTCGCCTCCCGGACCAGGATCAAGACGCTCACCGAGCAGACCCGCGTGGACAACGCGCGCTTCTTCGACGGCGACATCGAGCAGGTCCCGCACCACGTCATCACGCAGGGCATCGGCACCATCCTGGAGGCCCGGCACCTGGTGCTGCTGGCCACCGGGGAGGGCAAGGCCGAAGCGGTCGCCGCGACGGTCGAGGGACCGGTCGCCGCGATCTGCCCGGCCTCCGCGCTCCAGCTCCACCCGCACGCCACGGTCGTCGTCGACGAGGCCGCCGCGTCCGAGCTGAAGCTCGCCGACTACTTCCGGCACACCTTCGCCCACAAGCCGGAGTGGCAGGGCATCTGAGGACCTCTCGTCCGGAGCAGGCAGGGCGCGCGGCCGGTCCGGACGAAAGACCCCCAGGGCCTCTCGTCACCGGCCCCGCACACACGGAAGGCGCCGGTCCCCGAGGGGGCCGGCGCCTTCGCCGCAGGGGTCACACGCCCGCGACGACCTCCGCCGCCGCGCGGCCGCACACCCGGGCCGCGCCGTGGGTGGCGATGTGCACGGCTCCGCGCGGGGCGGCCCGCGGCAGGCCCATCTCCACGACGATCGTGTCGGGGCGGGCCGCCAGCAGGGTGTCGAGGGCGACCGCCATCCAGGGGTGGCGGTGCTCGTCGCGTACGACGGCCACGATCCGGCGCTCACCGGCGGAGGCCAGGGCGAGGTGCCCGGCGTCCTCACCGGAGAAGCTGCCCGTGCGGGTGCCGGGGAGCAGCCGGGAGAGTTCCGCGGCCACGCCCCAGGGCGTCTCGTCGCCGACCGCGATGTTCGCGACGGGGGTGAGCGCGGCGACATACGGCGCTTCGGTCAGGGGGGTGAAGTCGGCCGCTCCGGTGATGCGCAGGGCGCGCCGGGCCGCGCGCAGGCCGACCTCGGGGTCCGCGGCGAGTTGTCCGGCGCCGCCGGCCGCCGACGCCGTCCAGCGGGCCAGGGCGCGGACCCGTTCCGCCGCGTCCGCGAGGCGTTCCTCGGGCAGCTCGCCGGAGCGCACCGCCGTGACCAGGGCGTCGCGCAGGCGCAGTACCGTTTCCTCGTCGGACAGGCCGCCGCCCACGCAGATCGCGTCGGCGCCGGCCGCGACGGCCAGGACGCTGCCGCGCTCGATGCCGTAGGTGCCGGCGATGGCCCGCATCTCCATGCCGTCGGTGACGATCAGGCCGTCGTAGCCGAGTTCGCCGCGCAGCAGGTCGGTCAGGATGCGCCGGGACAGTGTGGCCGGACGGTCCGGGTCGAGGGCGGGGACCAGGATGTGGGCGCTCATCACCGCGCGGGTGCCGGCGGCGACGGCGGCACGGAACGGCACGAGTTCGCGGCCGCGCAGCCCGTCCGCTCCCACGTCGATGCGGGGCAGCGCGTGGTGGGAGTCGACCGCGGTGTCGCCGTGGCCGGGGAAGTGCTTGGTGCAGGCGGCGACACCGGCGGACTGCAGGCCGGTGACGTAGGCGGCCGTGTGCCGGGCGGCCAGGTCGGTGTCGGCGCCGAAGGACCGGACGCCGATGACCGGGTTGGCCGGGTTGGAGTTGACGTCCGCCGACGGGGCCCAGTTGAGGTCGACCCCGCAGGCGGCGAGCCGGCGGCCGAGCTCGGCGGCGACCTGCCGGGTCAGCTCGACGTCGTCGACCGCGCCGAGCGCGTGGTTGCCGGGGAAGGAGGAACCGGTGCGCACCTCGAGCCGGGTGACGTCACCGCCCTCCTCGTCGATCGCGACCAGCACGTCCGGGCGTTCGGCGCGCAACCGGCCGGTCAGCGCGGAGAGTTGCTCGGGCGAGGCGATGTTGCGGCCGAACAGTCCGACGGAGGCGAGTCCCTCGCCGAGCCTACGCAGCAGCCAGTCGGGGGGCGTGGTGCCGGGAAAGCCGGGCTGGAGGACGGTCAGCGCGTCACGCGAGAGGCCGTCTCCCCCTGAATCGGACGCAGTGGTGCCACTGGCGAATGTCGTCATCGGGCTGCGTTATCCCTTCACGGCGCCAGCGGTCAGACCCGCGGCCATCTTGCGCTGGACGAGGAGGAACAGGACGACGATCGGCACGGCCATCATCGTGGAACCGGCCATCATCGGGGCGTACTCGGTGCCGTGCTTGGTGGTGAAGTTGCCGAGCCAGACGGTCGCGGTCTGGTTCTTCTGGCTGAGCAGCATCAGGGCGTACAGGTACTCGTTCCAGGCCTGGATGAAGCCGTAGACCGAGGTGGCGACCATGCCGGGGGCCAGCAGCGGGAAGACGACCCGGATGAAGGCGCCGGTGCGGGAGCAGCCGTCGACCATGGCCGCCTCCTCCAGTTCCCTGGGGATGTTGACGATGAAGCCGCGCAGCGTCCACACCGTGAAGGGGAGGATGAAGGTCAGGTACGTGAGGATCAGGCCGGTGAGCTTGTCGTACTGCTCCAGGTCGTTGAGGAGCAGGAAGACCGGGATGATCATGGCGACCAGCGGGATCATCTGGACCGCCAGGATGCCCACGATCACGATCTTGCGGCCGCGGAAGGCGAAGCGGGAGATGGCGAGCGCGGCCAGCATGCCGACCACGATGCCGATGGCCACCACCGACAGGGACACGATCAGGCTGCGGCCGACGGGACCCCAGAAGTCGGCGATGTCCAGCGCCCGGCTGAAGTTGGAGAGGGTGAAGCCGGTCGGCAGCAGGCTCGGGTCGGGGTCGATGGCGTCCTTGGCCGGCTTGAACGCCGTGTTGAGCATCCAGTAGACCGGGAAGCCCGCGCTGACGAAGACGAGGAGACCGAGAAGGTTCCAGCCGGCCCTGCTCTTTCGGGGCCGGGGGGTGCCCACGGCGCGGGACGTGGTGGCGGCGGCGTCCACGGTGGTCATTCGACGTCTCCGATCTTCAGCATCTGGCGCATGTAGACGGCGACCACGCCGAGCAGCAGCACCACGGTGAGCAGGGCGATCGCGGAGCCCTGCGCGTAGTCGTTGACCACGAAGGCCCGGTCGTAGGAGTACGTGGTGAGGAGCTGGAACTCCGCCTCCGGATGGCCGTTGCGCATCACGAAGACCTGCGGGAAGACGCCCATGTCCCAGATGACCGAGAGGGTCGTCAGCATCACGATGATCGGCTTGAGGATGGGGAGGGTGACGTACCGGAACACGCCCCAGGCTCCGGCGCCGTCCAGCCGGGCCGCCTCCTCCAGTTCGGCGGGCACCTGGGTGAGGCCCGCGCTGAGGGTGATGACGACGAACGGCACGGCTCCCCAGACCACCAGGAGCATGATCACGGCCAGCCCCTGCGGGCCGCTGGCGAACCAGTTGTGGCCGATCATGTCGACGCCGGGCAGCTTGCTGAGGAGCGCGTTGAGGATGCCGTAGTCGGCGTCGAACAGCCACTTGAAGACCGTGGTGGCGACGATGATCGGCATGCCCCAACTGGCCACCAGCGCGATGTTGATGAGGGTCTTGACCCAGCCGGAGACGCGCTGCAGCAGCAGCGCCACCAGCATCCCGATCACCATGGTGAAGATCACCGAGCCGGCGGCGAAGACGATCGTGCGGACCACGACCTGCCAGAACTCGCTGTCGTCCAGCACCTTGCTGAAGTTGTCGAACCCGACCGACTCGGCCGGCTGGAAGCCCCACAGCTGGGACTGTCCGAACTTCTGGAACGAGAGGGTGACCAGGCGGACCAGCGGATAGCCGAGGACGAGCGCCAGGATCAGCAGACAGGGGGCGAGCAGCAGCCACGGGGTGCCGGCGGCCCCCCGGCTCCGCCTGCCCGGTGGCTTCTCGGTGACGGCCGGTGGTGGTGGCGACGGCCGCGTCGGCGGCACTTTGGCAGTGGTCGTGTCTGCGGCACTCATCCGCGCGCTCCTCAGCGGTCCCTCAGGTCGTACGGAAAGCGGGGCCCCGCTGTCGACGGGGCCCCGTTCCAGGTCACTTGGTGTTGATGACCTTGTCGATCGCGGTGTCCGCCTCCTTGGCGGCGTCCTCGACCGACTTCTTGCCGGTGCCGATCTCCTGCAGCATCGTCTGCAGGACCTGGGCCTTCTCGACCTGGCCCCAGCCCGGTGCCATCGGGACGAACCAGTTGGACTCGGCCGCGGTGGCCGGGACCGCGGTCGCGGGGTCGTTCTTGAGGGTCGCGAGGTCGGTCTTGTTGTTGGGCAGGTTGCCCTTGCCGATCAGGCCCTTCTGGCCGGCGGGACCGGTGAACGCGTTGATCCACTCGGCGGCGAGGGCCTGAGCCTTCGACTTCACCGGGACGGCGAGGTCGCTGCCGCCGAGGAAGACGGGGAGGTTCTTGCCGGACGGGCCGGGCATCACGAAGTTCTCGAGGTTGCCCTTGAGCTTGCCGGTCTTGTCGTTCTTCGGGTCCTCGGAGGTCGCGCCCTCCCAGGCCGCGCCGAAGATCATGCCGGACTTGCCCTGGCCGTAGACGATGTAACGGTCCGACTCGTCCTTGGTCTTGTCGCCGTGCATGTACTTGTCGACGACGTTCTTGAACTCGGTGAGGCCCTTGACGGACTCGGGCGAGGAGAGGTTGGCCTTCCACTGGCCGCCCTCCTCCTTGGCGATGGAGCCGCCGGCGTCGTAGACGAAGGACATGGCCGCGTACCAGTCACGGGTGGGCTGGTACCAGGCGCTGAACTTCTTGCCCTCCTTCTTCTGGACCTTGTCCAGGGCGGAGGTCAGTTCGGCGTACGTCTTCGGGGTGGACTTGACGCCGGCCGAGGCGAAGAGGTCCTTGCGCCAGTTGGCCACGCGGCCACCGGCGTAGTAGGGGACGCCGTAGGTCTTGCCGCCGTAGGTCACCGAGGCCTTGAGGCCGTCCAGCCAGGCGGAGGAGTTGTCGAACTTCGCCGTGTCGAGGGGGGCGAAGGCTCCCTTGACCATGTAGCCGAGCATCTCGGTGTTGCCCATCTCGACCACGTCGGGGGCCTTGTCGGTGGCGAGCACCGCGTCGAGCTTGGTGTTCTTGTCCGGCCAGCCGTAGTACTCGTGGTTGATCTTGACGCCGGGGTGCTTCTTCTGCACGGCGGCGTCGGCGGCCTTCACCAGTTCCGGCCAGTTGTTCTGGGCGTCCACGGTGAGCCAGACGGTCAGCTCCTTGGCGTCCGCGCCGCTCTTGTCCGAACTCCCGCTGCTGTCGTCCCCGCACGCCGCGATGGAGACCATCATGCCCGCGATACCGATCGCGACTATCAGCTTGCGCTTCACGCCACCCTCCTCAGGGATGCCCACGAACCCCCCTGCCTCCCCGCGGTGCCAGCCAAAGCACGTACCGCCCATGAAGCCGGGACTGGACCAATGGTGTAGACCAGTAGGGGGAGCTTGGCCCAGACCAATAGGCGTGTCAAGGGTGTTCAAGCGGGCTCCGGAGGTCCGTGATGCGACCGAGATATGCAGGGACCTTTCATTGCGCAAGCGACCAATCGGACGGACCACCGCCGCTGTACCACAGCCTCGGACCCGGCGCGGTGGACTAGACCAACAACGGCGCCGACGGTATACAGAGGGGATCACGGAGCGTGTGGGGCCAACCCGCCCGGACCGTGCCACGATGTGAGCCGTGGCCGACGGACGTCGGTCGTTTCGGCGTCCGGAGCCGGGAAGGCGGAGCATGAGCACCGAGGTCAGCAGTGCGGAGAACGAGGGTGGGGCGACCGTCCGTACCGCGCGCGTGCCCAAGTACTACCGCCTCAAGAAGCATCTGCTGGACATGACGGAGACGCAGTCGCCCGGCACGCCCGTCCCGCCCGAGCGCACCCTGGCCGCCGAGTTCGACACCTCCCGCACGACCGTGCGCCAGGCGCTGCAGGAACTCGTCGTGGAGGGCCGGCTCGAACGCATCCAGGGCAAGGGCACCTTCGTCGCCAAACCGAAGGTCTCCCAGGCGCTCCAACTCACCTCGTACACCGAGGACATGCGCGCTCAGGGCCTCGAACCCACCTCCCAGCTCCTGGACATCGGCTACATCACCGCCGACGACCGGCTCGCCGACCTGCTCGACATCACGGCCGGCGGCCGGGTGCTGCGCATCGAGCGGCTGCGCATGGCCAACGGCGAGCCGATGGCCATCGAGACGACCCACCTGTCGGCCAAGCGCTTCCCGGCGCTGCGCCGCAGCCTCGTGAAGTACACCTCCCTCTACACCGCGCTCGCCGAGGTCTACGACGTCCACCTCGCCGAGGCCGAGGAGACCATCGAGACCTCGCTGGCCACCCCGCGCGAGGCCGGCCTGCTCGGCACCGACGTGGGCCTGCCGATGCTGATGCTGTCCCGGCACTCGCTGGACCGGACCGGCCAGCCCGTGGAGTGGGTGCGCTCGGTGTACCGGGGCGACCGCTACAAGTTCGTGGCCAGGCTGAAGCGTCCGCAGGACTAGGAGGGTCCCCCGCCTCCCGTCGGGCCAGGTGAGGATGTCGCGTCGATATCCGGACGGGGGCTTTCGCAGTCGTCGCGCCGTCGCCTACATTGCCTGCGCATTGCCCAGGTGATCAGTGAGGGGACGGAGCCGCCATGTCCGATGTGCCCGAAGCAAGACCACCGGTGGTGACACCGGTCCGCGTGGTCATCGCGCTGTGCCTCGCGGCGCCGTTCCTCGCGATGCTGTGGATCGGTTCGTACGCCAGGACGGACCCGGCGTTCATCGGGATCCCGTTCTTCTACTGGTACCAGATGCTGTGGGTGCTCATCTCCACGGCCCTGACGATGACCGCGTACGCGCTGTGGCGCCGTGACCAGCGCGCCCGCGCCGCACGGAGCGGAGGTGCGTCGACGTGAACGACGGAGTCAACGGCGTCGCGCTCGGCGTCTTCATCTTCTTCTTCCTGGCCGTCACGGCCATGGGCTTCCTCGCCGCGCGCTGGCGCAAGGCGGAGAACGAGCACAGCCTCGACGAATGGGGCCTGGGCGGACGGTCGTTCGGCACCTGGGTCACCTGGTTCCTGCTCGGCGGCGACCTCTACACGGCGTACACCTTCGTCGCGGTGCCCGCGGCGATCTACGCGGCCGGCGCGGCGGGCTTCTTCGCCGTCCCGTACACGATCCTGGTGTACCCGCTGATCTTCACCTTCCTGCCGCGCCTGTGGTCGGTCTCGCACAAGCACGGATACGTCACCACCTCGGACTTCGTGCGCGGCCGGTTCGGCTCCAAGGGCCTGTCGCTGGCGGTGGCCGTCACCGGCATCCTGGCGACGATGCCGTACATCGCGCTCCAACTGGTCGGCATCCAGGCCGTGCTGGACGTGATGGGCGTGGGCGGCGGGGAGAACACCAACTGGTTCGTGAAGGACCTGCCGCTGCTGATCGCCTTCGGCGTACTGGCCGCCTACACCTACTCGTCGGGGCTGCGGGCGCCCGCGCTGATCGCTTTCGTGAAGGACGGGCTGATCTACCTCGTCATCGCGGTGGCGATCATCTACATCCCGATCAAACTGGGCGGCTTCGACGACATCTTCGCCAAGGCGGCCGACGCGTTCAGCCAGACCAACCCGGCGACCGGCAAGCCGCGCGGGGCGCTGGTCCCGGCCGAGGCGGGACAGTGGACGTACGCCACCCTGGCGCTGGGCTCCGCCCTCGCCCTGTTCATGTACCCGCACTCGATCACCGCGACGCTCTCCTCACGCAGCCGTGAGGTGATCCGGCGCAACACCACGATCCTGCCGCTGTACTCGCTGATGCTCGGCCTGCTGGCCCTGCTCGGCTTCATGGCGATCGCGGCCGGAGTCAAGGTCACCAACGGGCAGTTGGCGATCCCGCAGCTGTTCGAGGACATGTTCCCGGACTGGTTCGCGGGCGTCGCCTTCGCGGCGATCGGGATCGGCGCGCTCGTCCCGGCGGCGATCATGTCGATCGCGGCCGCGAACCTGTTCACCCGCAACATCTACAAGGACTTCATCCGGCCCGACGCGACACCCGCGCAGGAGACCAAGGTCTCCAAGCTGGTCTCCCTCCTGGTGAAGGTGGGCGCGCTGGTCTTCGTGCTGACCATGGACAAGACGGTGGCGATCAACTTCCAGCTGCTGGGCGGCATCTGGATCCTCCAGACCTTCCCGGCGCTGGTGGGCGGCCTGTTCACCCGCTGGTTCCACCGCTGGGCACTGCTGGCCGGCTGGGCGGTCGGCATGGTCTACGGCACCTTCGCCGCGTACGGCGTCGCCTCCCCCACGCAGAAGCACTTCGGCGGCTCGGCCAAGGAGATCCCCGGCATCGGGGAGATCGGCTACATCGGCCTGACGGCGTTCGTGCTGAACGTCGTCGTCACGGTGGTCCTCACCTTCGTACTGAAGGCGGCGAAGGCCCCCGACGGCATCGACGAGACCCGGCCGCAGGACTACACGGCGGACGCGGGCGACCCGGGCGTACAGGTGGAGCTTCCGCCGGCCACGGCGGGCACCGCGCACTGACCCGAGGACCTGTGCGACAGCGGGCCGCCGGAGCGTCTCCGGCGGCCCGCAGCCGTCTCCCCGGCCTCTCCCCCGCACTCCTCCCGTGGACGCCCGGACACGCTCCGAAGCCGACACGGCACAACATCTGGGGGTGCAACTGCGGCCCGGCACAAGATGTATGCTCATGCTCGCTGTCGCCGCAGGGGAATCCGGTGCGAATCCGGAACTGTCCCGCAACGGTGTACTCATGCGCGCATATCCGCGTACGAGCTCGAGTCCGAGGACCTGCCGACAGTGGCTCCCGGCCGTCCGGCCGGGCTGCCAGGACGTCCGGGCCTCGTGGAATGGGCCGGTGGACGCGACGCCGCGCGCGCTCGCGAGCTGCCCCCTTCCGCAAGGCCCCGTGCCGAGCGAGGGAGAGCCCCACGTGACCATCGCGCCAGCCGAACCGGCCTCAGCGACAGCCGACCCCGTGGCCGACGACGGTCCCGGAGCCGCGCTGCTGCGGACCCTGACCGCGCTGACCGCCGACCTCCCCGACGCCGACCCGGGCCGGGTCGCCGCCGCCGCCCTGCGCGGCCGGTCCGCGCGGGCGGACACGGCGGAACTGCGGGAGCTGGCGACCGAGGCCGCGGCCGGACTCATCTCCGAGGACCCCGCCTACTCGAAGCTGGCCGCCCGGCTGCTGACCCTGGGCATCGCCGCCGAAGCCGCCTCGCAGGGCGTCACGACGTTCACCGAGTCCGTCGCGGTCGGACACCGCGAGGGGCTTCTCGCCGACCGCACCGCCGAGTTCGTCCGCGTCCACGCCGACCGCCTCGACGCCCTGATCGACGCCGGTGCCGACGACCGCTTCGGCTACTTCGGCCTGCGCACCCTGCACAGCCGCTACCTGCTCCGGCACCCGATCACCCGTCAGGTCGTCGAGACACCCCAGCACTTCATGCTGCGGGTCGCCAGCGGCCTCGCGGAGGACGACAGCACCCGCTCGCTGGACGAAGTGGCCGCGCTCTACCGGCTCATGAGCCGTCTCGACTACCTTCCCTCCTCCCCCACCCTCTTCAACTCCGGCACCCGGCACCCCCAGATGTCGTCCTGCTACCTCCTCGACTCCCCGCTGGACGAACTGGACTCCATCTACGACCGCTACCACCAGGTCGCCCGCCTCTCCAAGCACGCCGGCGGCATCGGCCTGTCCTACTCCCGCATCCGCGCCCGCGGTTCACTGATCCGGGGCACCAACGGGCACTCCAACGGCATCGTCCCGTTCCTCAAGACCCTGGACGCCTCGGTCGCCGCCGTGAACCAGGGGGGCCGGCGCAAGGGCGCCGCCGCCGTCTACCTGGAGACCTGGCACTCCGACATCGAGGAGTTCCTGGAACTGCGCGACAACACCGGCGAGGACGCCCGCCGTACGCACAACCTCAACCTCGCGCACTGGATCCCGGACGAGTTCATGCGCCGGGTCGACGCCGACGGCCAGTGGTCGCTGTTCTCCCCCGCCGACGTGCCGGAACTCGTCGACCTGTGGGGCGCGGAGTTCGACGCCGCCTACCGCCGGGCGGAGGCCGCGGGCCTGGCGCGCCGCACCCTGCCGGCCCGCGACCTGTACGGCCGCATGATGCGCACCCTCGCGCAGACCGGCAACGGCTGGATGACCTTCAAGGACGCGGCCAACCGCACCGCCAACCAGACGGCCGAACCCGGCAGTGTCGTCCACTCCTCCAACCTCTGCACCGAGATCCTGGAGGTCACGGACGACGGGGAGACCGCGGTCTGCAACCTCGGGTCGGTCAACCTGGGCGCGTTCGTGGACCCGGCGGCCCAGGACGTCGACTGGGAACGACTGGACGCGACGGTCCGCACGGCCGTCACCTTCCTCGACCGGGTCGTCGACATCAACTTCTACCCGACCGAGCAGGCCGGCCGTTCCAACGCCAGGTGGCGGCCCGTCGGCCTGGGCGTCATGGGCCTCCAGGACGTCTTCTTCCAGCTGCGCCTGCCCTTCGACTCGCCGGCCGCGAAGGCGCTGTCCACGCGCATCGCCGAACGCGTCATGCTCGCCGCCTACGAGGCCTCCGCCGACCTCGCCGAGCGCAACGGCCCGCTGCCGGCCTGGGACAAGACCCGTACCGCCCGGGGGGTGCTGCACCCCGACCACTTCGACGCGGAGTTCACCTGGCCGGAGCGCTGGGCGGCCCTGCGCGAGCGGATCGCGGCCGTCGGCATGCGCAACTCGCTGCTGCTCGCGATCGCGCCCACCGCCACCATCGCCTCGATCGCCGGCGTGTACGAGTGCATCGAGCCGCAGGTCTCCAACCTCTTCAAGCGCGAGACCCTGTCCGGCGAGTTCCTCCAGGTCAACTCCTACCTGGTGCGGGACCTGAAGGAGCTGGGCGTCTGGGACGCGCGCACCCGCGAGGCGCTGCGCGACGCGAACGGCTCGGTGAGCGGCTTCACCTGGATCCCCGAGGACGTACGCGCCCTGTACCGCACGGCCTGGGAACTCCCGCAGCGCGGCCTCATCGACATGGCCGCCGCCCGCACGCCGTTCCTGGACCAGGCCCAGTCGCTGAACCTCTTCCTGGAGACGCCGACCATCGGCAAGCTCTCCTCGATGTACGCCTACGCCTGGCGGTCGGGCCTGAAGACGACGTACTACCTGCGCTCACGCCCGGCGACCCGCATCGCCCGCGCCGCCCGCGCCCAGGCACAGCCCGAACCCGCCGTCCCCCTCCAGCCGGCCGCCGACCCCGACGCCGTCGCCTGCTCCCTTGAGAACCCCGAGTCCTGCGAGGCCTGCCAGTGACGACCGCCGACACCACCAAGAACCTGCTCGACCCGGGCTTCGAACTGACCCTGCGCCCCATGCGCTACCCCGACTTCTACGAGCGCTACCGGGACGCCATCAAGAACACCTGGACCGTGGAGGAGGTCGACCTCGCCTCCGACGTGTCGGACCTGGCGAAACTCTCACCCGGCGAGCAGCACATGATCGGCCGGCTGGTCGCGTTCTTCGCGACGGGCGACTCCATCGTGGCGAACAACCTGGTGCTGACCCTCTACAAGCACATCAACTCCCCCGAGGCGCGCCTGTATCTGAGCAGGCAGCTCTTCGAGGAAGCGGTCCACGTCCAGTTCTACCTGACGCTGCTGGACACCTACCTGCCCGACCCGCAGGACCGCGCGGCGGCCTTCGCCGCGGTGGAGAACATCCCCTCCATCCGCGAGAAGGCGGAGTTCTGCTTCCGGTGGATGGACTCGGTCGAGAAACTCGACCGCCTGGAGACCCGCGCCGACCGCCGCCGCTTCCTCCTCAACCTGATCTGCTTCGCCGCCTGCATCGAGGGCCTCTTCTTCTACGGGGCGTTCGCCTACGTCTACTGGTTCCGCAGCCGGGGCCTGCTGCACGGGCTGGCGACGGGGACGAACTGGGTCTTCCGGGACGAGACCATGCACATGTCGTTCGCCTTCGAGGTGGTCGACACGGTCCGCAAGGAGGAGCCGGACCTCTTCGACGACCAACTCCGGGACCAGGTCACGGACATGATCCGGGAGGCCGTCGAGGCGGAACTCCAGTTCTCCCGCGACCTCTGCGGCGACGGACTGCCGGGCATGAACACCGAGTCGATGCGCCAGTACCTGGAGTGCGTCGCCGACCAACGGCTCACCCGGCTCGGCTTCGCGCCCCTGTACGGATCCGAGAACCCCTTCTCCTTCATGGAGTTGCAGGGCGTCCAGGAACTGACCAACTTCTTCGAGCGGCGCCCGTCGGCGTACCAGGTCGCGGTGGAGGGGACGGTCGACCTCGACGAGGACTTCTGACGCTCCGGAAGCCTCCGGGCTGCTGCCCCATAGGGGGTCCATGGAGCGTCCATGGGCCGTCCATGGACCCTCTATGGGGCGGCAAATTCCTCCCGGCGCGGCTATCCGCGCCGCACGGGCCCCGGTTACGTTCTGCCCGTTCTGTCATGTCACCCACAACGACACCGCACGGCGACATCACAGGACGCAGAAGTGTCATGCCCATGACGGCTCGCGCCCCGCCGCCGCTACGCGCGTCACAGGCCTGCCACCAGCGTCGAGATCCCCACTCCCACGACGGAGGCAGTACCCCATGCGTCAGACGCACACCGGCACGTCCAGGCGGAGCCTGCGAAGACTCCTGACCGTCGCCCTGCCCGCCCTCGCGCTCAGCCTCGCGGGGCTCGTCGCGGCACCGGCGCACGCGGCGCCCGCCGCCACCCACACCTCCCGCGCCACCCAGAACGCCAAGGCCCTCACCGCCCCCTCGGCGCAGGCCGTCCACGCCACCGGCAAGGCCGGGCAGAAGGTGCCGACCACGCGTCTGTGCGGCGCCCCGGCCCCCCATCACGCCTCCTGCTTCGCGCAGCGGCGCACCGACATACGGCAGCGGCTGGCCGCGGCCGTCTCCGCGGACGCCGCCGCCGCGGTCTCCGGCCTGAGCCCGGCCAACCTGCACAGCGCGTACAACCTGCCCTCGACCGGCGGTTCCGGTCTGACGGTCGCCGTGGTCGACGCCTACAACGACCCCAACGCCGCCGCCGACCTGGCCACCTACCGCTCCCAGTTCGGGCTGTCGGCCTGCACCAAGGCCAACGGCTGCTTCAAGCAGGTCAGCCAGACCGGTTCGACCACCTCGCTGCCCACCAACGACACCGGCTGGGCGGGTGAGGAGGCGCTGGACATCGACATGGTCAGCGCGGTCTGCCCCAACTGCAACATCGTTCTCGTCGAGGCCAGTTCGGCGAACGACTCCGACCTCGGCATCGCCGAGAACGAGGCGGTCTCGCTGGGCGCGAAGTTCGTCTCCAACAGCTGGGGCGGCGACGAGTCCTCCGCCCAGACCGGCGAGGACACCTCGTACTTCAAGCACCCGGGCGTCGCCATCACCGTGTCCTCCGGCGACTCCGCGTACGGCGCCGAGTACCCGGCGACCTCGCAGTACGTGACCGCCGTCGGCGGCACCGCGCTGTCCACCTCGTCCAACTCCCGCGGCTGGAGCGAGTCGGTGTGGAAGACGAGCAGCACCGAGGGCACCGGCTCCGGCTGCTCGGCGTACGACCCGAAGCCGAGCTGGCAGACCGACACCGGCTGCTCCAAGCGCATGGAGGCGGACGTCTCGGCGGTCGCCGACCCCGCGACCGGCGTGGCCGTCTACGACACCTACGGCGGCTCGGGCTGGGCGGTCTACGGCGGCACGAGTGCCTCCGCGCCGATCATCGCGGGCGTGTACGCGCTGGCCGGCACCCCGGGCAGCGCCGACTACCCGGCGAAGTACCCCTACACCCACACGTCGAGCCTCTACGACGTCACCAGCGGCAGCAACGGCAGCTGCTCCCCCTCCTACTTCTGCACCGCGGCCACCGGCTACGACGGCCCGACCGGCTGGGGCACCCCGAACGGCACCGCCGCCTTCACGTCCGGCGGCAGCACCGGCAACACGGTGACCGTCACCAACCCGGGCAGCCGGACCACCGCGACCGGCGGCTCGGTCAGTCTCCAGATCTCCGCCTCGGACAGCGCGGGCGCGAGCCTGACGTACAGCGCGAGCGGGCTGCCGACCGGGCTGTCGATCAACGGCTCGACCGGACTGATCTCCGGCACGGCGACCACGGCCGGCACCTACGGCACCACGGTCACGGCCACCGACAGCACCGGCGCCTCCGGCTCGGCTTCCTTCACCTGGACGGTGTCCACCTCGGGTGGCGGCTGCACCTCGGCGCAGCTGCTCGGGAACCCGGGCTTCGAGTCGGGTTCCACCGTCTGGAGCACCAGCAGCGGGGTCATCACCAACTCCGCGAGTGAGGCGGCGCACGGCGGTTCCTCCTACGCCTGGCTGGACGGCTACGGCTCCGCCCACACCGACACGCTGTCCCAGTCGGTGACGGTGCCCAGCGGCTGCAAGGCGACGCTGAGCTTCTACCTGCACGTCGACTCGGCCGAGACGAGCACCACCACGGCCTACGACAAGCTCACGGTCACCGCGGGCTCGACCACGCTGGCGACCTACTCCAACCTGGACAAGGCCACCGGGTACGTCCAGAAGAGCGTCGACCTGTCGTCGCTCGCGGGCTCCGGCAGTGTCACGCTGAAGTTCGGCGGGGTCGAGGACTCCTCGCTCCAGACCAGCTTCGTCATCGACGACACCGCCGTCACGACGAGCTGATCACCGCTTCGCACGAAGGCCCCGGCCGCGCAGGCGGTCGGGGCCCCGGTGGATCCGGTCGAGCGGCCGGCACGTCCCATGGGAAAGGAGGTCCTCCCATGAGCAGAACCGTCCGGCACCGGATCGCCGCCCTCGCGGTGGTGGCACTCGCTCTCGCGGGCTGCGGCACACAGTCAGGAACGGGAAAGGAGCCCGGCCGCGGCAGCGGCAGCGCGGGTGCGAGCAGCAGTGCGGCCCCGACGGGTACCTCCGCCGGGGCCTGTGCGGCGCGGCCGGCCCTGGACGCGGGTGACAGCGGCCGCCGGGTCTGTCTGCCGGCCGGCGGGGTGATCCGGGTCGCCCTGGACGGCACCGCCGCCCGGCCCTGGACGTCGGTCACCGCCGACGGCCCCGGCCTCAGGGCCGTCAACAGCGGGATCGTGCTGCTGCCCGGTGACGCCTCGGCCGCCTTCGAGGCGGTGTCGGCCGGGACGGTCCGGATCTCCGCGTCCCGGCCGCTCTGCGCCTCCGCGACCGGTCGTGTCGCCTGCAAGGGGCTTCAGGAGTGGTGGGTGACGGTGGTGGTGACGAAGCGCTGAGCCCGCGCCCGTCCGGGGCGGGCGGGGGCCGGGTCCCGGCGGGACCGCTCCGCCTGCTTGATCTGCCGTTCGATCCGCCGGTCGTGCACGATGCCGATCACCGCGGGGGTGACCATGAACACCAGCAGCCCGAGAACGGTCAGCATTCCGATGAGTGCCTGCGCCTGTGTCGTATTCATGTACAAGAGTCTTGCGCCTGACACTCCTTACCAACAGTGGCAGGACTGCCGTAGGGCCTCGATTTACTGCCACTTTCGAGGCACACTGGTCGCATGTTGCGAAACGTGGCCGCGGTCGTCCTGAACGGCGTGAACCCCTTCGAACTCGGTGTCGCGTGCGAGGTGTTCGGCACCGACCGCAGTGACGACGGACTGCCGGTGTACGACTTCGCGGTCGTCTCGGCCGAGGGGCCGACCCTGCGCTCGCGGGCGGGCTTCAGCCTGCACATCGAGCACGGCCTGGAGCGGCTGGAGGAGGCCGACCTCATCGCCGTGCCGGCCGGGGAGAACTACGAGTCCCGCGACTTCCCGCCCGAACTGCTGGCGGCGCTGCGCCGTGCGACGGTCCGCGGCGCCCGGGTGCTGAGCGTCTGCTCCGGTGTCTTCCTGGTCGCCGCGGCCGGTCTGCTGGACGGCAGGCGATGCGCCGTGCACTGGCACCAGGCGGAGGCGCTCGCCCGCCGGTACCCGCACGTGAGCGTCGAGCCGGACGTGCTGTACGTCGACGAGGACCCGGTCATCACCTCGGCCGGCACCGCCGCGGGCATCGACGCCTGCCTGCACCTCGTGCGCAAGGAGCAGGGCACCGAGGTCGCCAACAAGATCGCCCGGCGGATGGTCGTCCCACCGCACCGGGACGGCGGGCAGGCCCAGTACATCGAGCGGCCGCTGCCCCGGTCCTCCTGCGACACCGTCGGTGACGTGCTGGCGTGGATGGCGGAGCACCTCGACGAGGAGGTCACCGTCGAGCAGCTCGCCGACCGCGCCCACATGTCCCCGCGCACCTTCGCCCGCCGCTTCCAGCAGGAGACGGGGACGACGCCGTACCGCTGGATCCTGCGCCAACGGGTGCTGCTGGCCCAGCGGTTGCTGGAGGAGACGGACGAGACGATGGACGCGATCGCGGGCCGAACCGGGTTCGGCACCGCGGCCGCGTTGCGTCATCAGTTCACCCGGGCGCTGGGCACCACCCCGAACGCCTACCGGCGCACGTTCCGGGGGCCGGAGGCGGCCTGAGCGGTCACCGCCGGGGCACCGGCCGCAGCAGCAACCGCTGCGGACGCAGGGTGATGCCCACACGGGTGCCGCCCCGCGAACCGGACACCTGTTCGAAGCGGTAGGTCGTGGCCAGCGCCGCCGTGATGAGCGTCAGCTGCGTCATCGAGAAGTGGTCGCTCGGGCACTTGCGGTTGCCCACGCTGAACGGGCTCATGGCGTGTTTCGGCACCTCCCGCACCCGGTCCGGAAGCCAGCGGTCGGGGTCGAACTCCAGGTTCCGCGCATACGAACGCGCGTCGCGCTGGATGGCGTACGGGCTGTACACGATGTCGGCCCCAGCCGGAATGCGATAGCCACCGAGTTCCGTGTCGCTGACCGCCCGCCGCGTCAGAATCCACACCGCGGGACGCAAACGCATGGACTCGACGACGACATTGTTCGTGTGCGTGAGCTTGCGGACGTCCTCGAATCCCACCGGGCGTCCTCCGGTGACGGCTTCGACCTCCGCGCACACCTTGTCCCCGTGTTCCGGATGTTCGGCAAGCGCCTGCAACAGCCACATGATCGTGGACGCGATGGTTTCGCTGCCGGGCGTGAGGATGGCGACCACTTGGTCGTGGATCTCCTGTTCCCCGATGGGGTCGCCATTGTCGTCCTTCGCCTCCAGCAATGCCGTCAGCAAATCGTCCGGCTTTTGACCAGATGCCCGCCGCTCGGCCACGATCTCGTCGACCACGAGATGCAAATCGGCCAGCGCCCGGTTGAATGCGCGGTTGGCCGGGAGGGGCAGCCGGTAAAGCGGCCCGAGCGGGACCACCATCCGCCGGTACATGCCCCGGAAGACGGTGGCCAGCGCGACGCACAGTCGCTCCGCCCGCTCGTCCATGTAGTCGCCGCGCAGCAGGCAGCGGGCGGCCACACGCACGGCGACCCGGAAGGACTCCGAGGTGCAGTCGATCGTCTCGCCCGACTGCCAGCGGGCGGCCAGCGCGTGCGCCTCCTCTTCCATGATCGGCCCGTACGCGGGGATCGCGTCGAGCTTGAAGGCGGGCTGGATGGTGCGCCGTTGGCGCCGGTGCAGCGGCCCGTTGGCCGTCGCGACGCCCTCCTTGCCGAGCAGGCCCTCCAGCGACTCCCACAGCGGCCCCGCGATGATGAAGTCGGGGTTCAGCGCGAGGGCTCCGGTGAGGGCCGGCGCGGTGACGGCGTACACCGTCTTGGGCCCGAGCTTCAGCCGCAGGACGTCTCCGTGGTCGCGCAGGCCGGCCATGAAGGCCAGCGGGTCACGGACCAGCTGCCAGCCGTGGCCGAGGCCCGGGACGCCGCCCCCTGCCAGGGGCGGCTCCCGCAGGTCGCGGACCTCGGAGGATTTGGGTTGCACGGACTCGACGGTCATTTCTCACCTGCCGTTTCGTTGTTGACGTACGGGGGCGTGGACCGGTCGTCCCAGCTGTCGACCATGTACCGGCCGGACTCGTGGTGGAACCAGTAGACGGAACTGAACCAGTTGCGCATATTGCCGAGGCAGGCCCGCACGGCGGTGCCGAGTTCCTTTCCGTGTACCGTGTCGTCACCGAGTTCGTCGGCGAAACGTAATGCCTCGCGTTCGGCCACGAGGAATTCGTCGATGCATTCCTCGACCCGGCGCCTGATTTCCCCGACCGCCTCTTCCAGGGTCAGGCCTTCATGCGTGATGAGGCTGAGTCCGAGATTGTGCACCTCGTCACCCGCTATTTCCTTCGGGAGGGAGCACAGGTCGTTGTACCAGGCGGCGTATTCCTGGCTGAGCAGGGCCGCCCGGCGATAGGCCGGGTGTTTGCGCACCGGGTCGGGAAGGACGTGGCCCGCACTCGCTTCCAGCAGATCGGTCCAGATCCAGTGCGCGAAGGTGAGGCGACGCAGGGCGAGGTACTCCTCGACCGTGGGCACCGTCTGGGTGGTGCGGTTGTGGAACTCCCGGTCGTAGGCCTCGATCACCTCGTGGAAGTGGCGGGCGAACCGCGCGTTCCACGCTCCGGGCAGGAACGAGTACAGCCGCACCATGGAGTCCGCGAAGGCGGCGACCAGCGGGTCCTGGTGCCGCAGGTGGTCGTGCGGGGTGTCGAGGGCCGCGTGCAGGCGCAGCCTCAGCCGCCGCCAGGCGCCGGCCCGGCCGTGCACGATGTCCCGGTCGTGGCGGTCGTCCCAGACGAAGAACCACGCGCTGTAGTCGGCTATCGCCTGCAGGACGTCGTCGGGGGCGGAGGTGTAGTAGCCCGCCATCAGGTCCGTATAGCACAGGCCGTCGGCATATTCCGTCACCTTGTCCGGTGGCATGAGCCGTTTCTCCAGCAGCCAGGTACGCGTGTTCTCCTGGAGCCTGGGCCAATACGGGTGCAGTTGCCTGGGAAACGCTGCCTCGATCACCGGGAGAGAGAGCGAAGGTGGAACCGCGATCGCCGTCGGTGTCGCTGTGGTGCTGTGTGGGAAAGCATGCACGGACAAACCCCTCTCAGCCGCCAGTTGCGCACGCCCCTCCCGCCGTGCCGGGCGTGCGCCGTTGCGTATCCCCGCACACTCCATTCAGCCCTACAACTGACCGTTCTGGGAACGGATTTGCTTCATTCACTACCCCACAGTGCCCCAGCGATCCCGGTCTGTGACTGATTACAGATCACCGAACGAGCGAAGGCGATCGGACGTGCGACGCACAGACGCACGACGCCTGTTCAGGACGGGAGACCTGAACAGGCGTCGGGAGCACGGGGATTGTGAGGTGTCAGTCGTTGGCGACCACGGGGTAGCGGGGCTCGTTCTCGGCCATCTGCCGCAGCGCGTCCTTGCGTTCACGCTTGGAGAGCCGGTCGATGTAGAGGTACCCGTACAGGTGATCGGTCTCGTGCTGCAAACACCGAGCGAAGTACCCGGTGCCGCGCACCCGGACGGGCGCGCCCCGCTCGTCCTGTCCGGTCACCTCGGCGTAGTCGGGGCGGGCCAGCGGCGCGTACGCGGTGGGCACCGACAGGCAGCCCTCGTTGCTGTCGTCCAGCCGGCGCCGGTCGGCGGGCAGGTCGACCACCTTCGGGTTGCAGACCACACCGACGTGCCGCCTGCCCTCGTCGTCCACGCAGTCGTAGACGAAGATCTTCAGGTCCACGCCGATCTGGTTGGCGGCCAGGCCCACGCCCTCGGCGGTGCGCTGCGAGGCGAACATGTCCGCGACCAGCTGCTGGAGCTCGTCGCCGAAATCGGTGACGTCCCTGCACTCCTTGTGCAGGACCGGGTTCCCGACGACCGTGATCGGCCGCGAGGTGCCGCGCTCACGCCAGGCGTTCTCACGCTCCTCGGTGTCCTCCGTGTCGACGACGAAGCCCTCGTCGTCGACGGGGAGCACGCCCGCGTGCTGCTGATCGGTGTCCTGCTGCGCCATGACCGACGTACGCCTTCCTAGAAAAACAGGGGGTGCATGCTGGATACAGGGTACGGGGCACGCGCCTCGCGGCGGCCCGGCCACCGGGGCGCGGGCGGCCACGGCGGACGCCCGGCGGCCTGGGTCAGCACACCTCTTCGAGGTCCCGCCAGTCGCGCGCGTCCGGGCTGTCGGCGACCCAGCCGTCCAGCAGTCCCCTCACCAGGGAGGCCGGCGCGGCCAGCCCGCACTCCCGCTCGGGCACCCACAGCTGCCCGTCCGTCCGGTGTCCGAGCGGCCCGGGATGGCCCGGCTCGCTGTGGTCGTGCGGGTCGAGGTGTTCGCCGTCGCCCTCGTCGGACGGCATCCGCGACTCGGAGCACATCCGGCACAGCAGTCGTACGGACGAGGACCAGTCCTCCGCGGCGAAGCCGGCGTCGGCGGCGAGCTGCTCCAGGGCGTCCCGGTCCGCCTCCGTGGCGGCCTCCAGGAGAACCACCCAGGTGGGGGTGGGTGAGGGCGCCCACAGCTCGATCTCGTCGAACACCGGGTAGGCGTGCCCGGCGGCGGTGGTCCGCTCCCCGTGCGGCACCCCGTCGTGCAGCACGACCTCGCCCCAGCGCCGCCCGGAGGACGGCAGCGGAATGGACAGCACCTCGACGCGCGCGGGGTCCAGCCGCCGCCCCCACACCACCTCGGCCTCCCCCTCGGGCGACAGCCGTACGGCCGCGCTGCCGAGGTCCATGCCGAGGGGCTCACCCGCCGCGGTGGCACCGCCGGGCACCCGCAGCCCGTACGCCTGCCAGGCCCGGCGGGCCAGCGGCCAGTCCTGCAGGCCGGTGGCGGCGATCCCCACGTTCCACCAGTCGGGCGCGCCGGTCTCCCGTTCGAGCAGTGCCACGGCACGCAGTCCGGCCGCTCGGGCCTGCTCCCAGTCGTGCCGGAACTTGTGCAGCAGGGCGAGGTTGAACCAGGACTCCGACAGCCAGGGCTCCAGGTCGGCGGCCCGTGTGAGCAGCGCCCCGGCGTCCTCGTACCGGCCGTCGCCGATGAGGGTGAACGCGCGGTCGGTGGCCTGCCGCCAGGAGGCGGAGGGCCGGTGCCGTCCCTTGCCGAAGATCCTCACGATTCCGCCTGCCAGTTCCGTGGAGTGGGCTGGCTGCCCCCGGACACCCTTTCCATCGCATCCAACCACGTACCGCTGGAAGGGCGCTCATTACCCATGGGTTACCCAGCCGCGGGCAGGGTCAGACAGTCCCGGGACAGGACCCGGGCCAGGGCTTCCACGATCTCCGGCGCGTAGTCCCCGGCGGTCGCCAGGCGCAGTTCCTCCAGGGCGTTCAGCGGCCCGCCGGGCCCGGCGTCGCGGACCTTCTCGTCGTAGGCGTTCACGGCCCGCACGATCCGCGCGGCCACCGGCTGCTCCCGGCAGGGGTCGGCCTGCCGTTCCACGACCACGGCGACCGCCGCGTCGACGCCGGTCTGCCGGACGACGGCGCCGCCGAGCAGCGCGATCCGCCGCTGCTCGGCGGCGGGCAGCCCGGCGGTGGCGCCCGCGGGCACCGGGTCGACCAGGCTGAGCTGCCCGATGTCGTGCATGAGGGCCGCGTACTCCAGGACGGTCAGCGCGGGTCCGGACAGGCCGAGGTCCCGTCCGACGGCCTTGCTGAGGGCGGCCACCCGCCGGGCGTGGCCGGCCGGGGTGTAGCCGGCGACCTCGGTGGCCCGGGCGAGGGAGGCGATGGTCTGCCGGTAGGTGGTCCGCACGGCCGCGTACCGCCGGAAGGACAGCTGGGTCAGGAGCAGCGGCAGCGAGAACACCGGCAGCGCCCACAGCCCCACCACGGCGACGGCGAGGGCCATCACCGCTCCGGTCGCGACGACGGCGGAGCCGATCCCGGGCAGCGCCCGCAGTTCGCCGCGCAGCAGCGGGCCGAAGGGCCGGCGGGTGCGGGAGTGGGCCAGCGCGGCGGCCAGGACGGAGTCGCACAGCGCGGTGAGGGACAGCAGGGCGAGCAGCGACAGCGCGTGGGCGGACCCGGCGCCGGCACCCGACACCCCCTCGGGCCGCAGGGGTTGGCTGCACACGGCCGCGAACCCGGTGGTCAGCACGCGCCGGGCGAGGTGGTCGGAGGTCACCTGCTGCCCGCGCGCGATGTGCGGCACGCTGCCGAGGAGCGTGGCGGCCAGGACGACGGCCACGACCTGGGCTACACCGTGGTGCGTGGGCTGCCCCGCGTCCGCCGCGACCAGCGCGTACGACAGGGCGCCCGCGGCCCCCAGCGGCGCGGCCTCGCCGACCCGGACGCCGGGCGGGGAGGTCTCCTCGCCGGAGCGGGGACGGCTGCGCGGGAGGGTGAGCTCACCGACGGTGACGAACAGGCCGAAGGCGAGAGCGAGCGGCCGTTCGGCGAGACCGGTGCGCAGCACGGTGAGAAGAGCGAGGGCGCCGAGGAGGGCGGCGGCGGCATGGACGAGCGTGCGGAGGCGAGACGGTCGCCGCGCGCTCATCGCCACGTCTCCGGCAGGCTCGGGACCGGTGGGCGGGGAGAGCGTCGCGCGGTCACCGGCACGCTCGGGAGCCGGTGGCGAGACGGCCGGCGCGCGCTCATCGCCGGGTCTCCGGCACGCTCGGGACCCCTACGCGGGGAGAGCTTCGCGCGGTCTCCGGCAGGCTCGGGGACCGCCGGGCGAGACGGCCGGCGCGCGCTCATCACCACGTCTCCGGCACGCTCGGGACCCCCGCGCGGGGAGAGCTTCGCGCGGTCACCGGCACGCTCGGGAGCCGGTGGCGAGACGGCCGGCGCGCGCTCATCGCCGGGTCTCCGGCACGCTCGGGACCCCTACGCGGGGAGAGCTTCGCGCGGTCACCGGCACGCTCGGGGACCGGTGGGCGAGACGGCCGGCGCGCGCTCATCGCCGGGTCTCCGGCAGGCTCGGGACCGCCGCGCGGGGGCGGGGCGGGCGGGTCTCGTCCCCGGTGGCGACGGGGTGCCAGCCGTGCCGGGTCAGTGCCCGCAGCAGGGCCGTCACCATGCGGGGGTCGAACTGGCTGCCGGCGCAGCGCCCCAGCTCCGCGAGCGCCGCGTCCACGGGCCGGGCCCTGCGGTAGGAGCGGGTGGAGGTCATGGCGTCGAAGGCGTCGGCGACCGCGACCACCCGGGCGGACTCGGGGATTTCGCCGCCGGCGAGGCCGTAGGGGTATCCGCTGCCGTCGAGCCGCTCGTGGTGGTGCAGGACGGCCGCCCGGGCCTCGCCGAGGAAGGAGATGCCGCGGACCATCTCGTGTCCGTACTCGGGGTGCAGTTCGATCACCCGGCGTTCCTCGGGTGTGAGCGGCCCGTCCTTGCGCAGCAGGCGGGTGGGGACGCCCAGTTTCCCCACGTCGTGCAGGATGCCGGCGAAGCGCAGCACCTCGACTCGCTCGTCGTCCATGCCGAGTTCGCGGGCGATCATCATGGACGCCTGGCCGACCCGCTCGCTGTGTCCGCGCGTGTAGCGGTCCTTGATGTCGACGGCCTGCACCAGCGCGCGGATGGTCGCCCGGTGCGCGGCCCGCTCGCGGTGGTACTGGGCGAACGCCCACCAGGAGACGCCCATCGGGCACAGCACGAGCAGCGCGGCGACCGGGCCGTAGGGGCTGCGCCACAGCAGGGCCATCATCAGCCCGGCGAGCCCGTGCACGGCGACCGGTGCCAGGGTCCGCGGGAACGGCCCCCGCCAGATCCGCCGCGCCGGCCCGCCGGGGGCGGCCGGGCCCCCGGCCGCCCGCGCTCCCAGGCCACCCTCCAGCAGGCAGAGCACGACGCAGAAGGCCAGCACGGCGGCCGCGGCCGGCACCAGCGCGTAGGGGAAGTCGGACACGGCGACCGCGTCCCGTCCGCCGAGCGCGCCGTGCACCCGGGCCGCCGCCCATACGGCGAGCACGAGCTGGGCGGCCCGCCAGGTCCGCCGCAGGCCCCGCGGCGGATCGTCGACCGGGGAGAGCAGCGCCCCCGGCACCGCGACGAGGGCCGCGGCGGCCGGGGGCAGCAGGAAGGCGCCCGCGAGCAGCACGGGGAAAAAGGTTCCGGCGAACTGCCAGCGCGCGGCGACCCGTTCGCAGCCGCCGTAGACCACGGCGAGCAGGAGGACCGCCGGCCAGGGCGTGTGCGCGGAGGGCAGCGCTCGCAGGCAGAGGAGGGCGAGGGCGGCGACAGCGAGGACGTAGACACGTGCCCGTGCCGGAACGTCTTCCATCACGCGCCTCCCCCGGCCGTCGCGGCTCCGGTGGGAAGCCTAGGACGGCGGGCGGGGGGTTCGCGGGCTCAAGTCCGGGGGATTAGCACGTACGAGTGACGACTCACCGCTTCGGGGCGGGAGTTCAGGACTCCTGCGAGGCCGGGGCGGTGGCGATGTCGTGGTCCGGCACGGCCTGACCGGAGCGGATCAGGTCGATCCGCCCCATGACCTTGGCCCGCAGATCCGTCGGCACGTCGTCCTGGCCGCAGCAGCGCTTGACGAGCTTCTTCACCGCCTGCTCCAGCCCGTACTTCTCCAGGCACGGCGAGCACTCCTCGAAGTGGTGCTCGAACTTGGTGCAGTCGGAGTCGGGCATCTCATGGTCGAGGAACTCGTAGAGATGATCCAGGATCTCGCTGCAATCCGTCTCGTGCGGCTCTCCGCAGCTCATGAGCCCGAGCCTTTCGCTTCGTTCGACTCTCCGGCACCGGCGGGGACCAGTCCGCGGTCACGGGCGTAGTCCTCGAGCATGCCGCGCAGTTGACGGCGGCCCCGGTGCAGCCGGGACATCACCGTACCGATGGGTGTCCCCATGATGTCCGCGATCTCCTTGTACGCAAAGCCTTCGACGTCCGCGAGATAGACCGCGATGCGGAATTCCTCAGGGATCGCCTGCAGCGCCGACTTCACGTCCGAGTCGGGCAGGTGGTCGAGCGCCTGCGACTCCGCGGAGCGCAGACCGGTCGACATGTGGGACTCGGCGCGCGCCAGCTGCCAGTCCTCGATCTCCTCGGCCGCACTGCGCTGGGGCTCGCGCTGCTTCTTGCGGTACGAGTTGATGAACGTGTTCGTCAGAATCCGGTACAGCCACGCCTTGAGGTTGGTGCCCTCGCGGAACTGGTGGAAGGACGCGTACGCCTTGGCGTACGTCTCCTGCACCAGGTCCTCGGCGTCGGCCGGGTTGCGCGTCATGCGCAGCGCGGCCGAGTACATCTGGTCGAGGAACTCCAGCGCGTCCCTCTCGAAGCGCGCGCTGCGCTCGGCGGACGATTCCGCCGTCGCGTCGCCCGTGCCCCGGCCCTCGGGCTGCTCCGCCTGGCCGTGTTCGGTCCCTGCGTCGGTCCCAGTGACCGGACCCACCTCCTCGAATGTCCGGACGGGACCGAAACCGGTCCCATCAGAATCGGAGGATAGACGACGATCCGGTCCGCCCGCCGCCCGAACCGGGACGGTCCTCGCCGCGTGCAGCACTGTCCAGTCCAGGTCAGCGCGGCTGCCGCGGGCCGCATCGGATCCTGCCGGGCGAAGCCCGGCCACGGGCTGATCGTGGGCGACGGGCGGGCAGATGGTCGGACCCATGCGGCGGACTTCCTCTCCTACGACGTCGGCGCTGGTGCTTCAGCACTTCTGTCCGCCTCAACAGTGGGCCGGTGCGCGGCATTCCCGAAGCTTTACCCGAGTGACCCGCTCCATCGCACCACCGCGTCGGTGATCAGCGTCACGGCCCGGTCCTGGGTGAGCTCCGCCCGCTTCGGTACGGCGAAGCCGTGATCGCCGTGCGCCACCTCGACCAGTTCGTACGTCCCCTCGGGGAACTCCTCCGGTTTTCCGAAGGGGTCGTTGCCGCCCTGGACCACGAGGGTGGGCACGCCGGACCCGAGCAGTTCGGCGGCGCGGGACTTCTCCGGCCTGCCCGGCGGGTGCAGCGGGAAGCTGAGGGCCAGCACGGCGTGCGCGCCGAGCTCCACGGCCGTACGGCAGGCGACCCTGGCGCCGGCGCTGCGGCCGCCGGAGATCACCGGCGGTCCGGGGGCGGCCAGCGCCGGCCACACGCCCCGCCAGCCCACGTCCAGCGTCTTCGGGGCGGGGGCCACCTTGCGGCCGGCCACCCGCCAGGGCTGCTCGACCAGGGCGACGGTCACCCCGTGCTCCGGGAGCACCGCCGCCAGCGCCTGGAGGTCGCGGGCCCCGACACCGCCGCCGGCACCGTGGCCGAGGGCGAGCACGAGCCGGGGCCTCTTCGCGGGGTGCCAGGTGACGCGGGCGTCCCCGGCGTCCGTCCCGACGGTCTCACTGGTCACGTTCGTCACGTTGGTCACGTCAGAAGAGTGTGCCCTCCTCGGGCCCTTCGAGCTCCTTCAGCAGCTCCGGTCCGTTGTTGCGGACGTTGCTGACCGCGGTGGACACGGGATACGCGCGCAGCAGTCCCGCGGGCGGCGGTTCCAGCAGCGACCGGACGTCGTCGGCGTCCGTCCGTGCCGGGTCGAGCCACGCGTCCCAGCGGTCCGGGGTCAGCATCAGCGGCATCCGCGGGTGGATGTCCGCCAGCGTGCGCGGGCCCTCGTCGGGGGCCGCCGCCAGCGGGGTCGTCTCGGCCTCCGTGGTGATGACGGAGCAGGTCGCCCACCAGGCCCGCGGGTGGTCGTCGGGCAGGGTTTTGTCCCGCCAGAACTCGTACAGCCCGGCCATCGCGAACACCGATCCGTCGGCGGGGAGCACGAAGTACGGCTGCTTGCGGGGTCGTTTCCTGCGGCCCTCGACCTCCAGGTCCCGCTCCTGGGGGCCGGTGACCCACTCGTAGTAGCCGTCGGCGGGGACCACGCAGCGGCGGGTGGTCAGGGCCCGGCGGAACGACGGCTTCTCGTGGACCGTCTCCGCGCGCGCGTTGATCATCCGGGCGCCGCCCTCGGGCGTCTTCGACCAGGACGGCACGAGTCCCCACCTGAGCCTGCGCAACTGGCGAACCGGCCTCGGGTCGGCGGCGTCCTTCAGGGGACGGTCCAGGATCACGTGGACCTCTTTGGTGGGGGCCACGTTGAAGTCCGGCTCCAGGGTCTCCTCGGGCTCCCACTTCTCGATCTCAAAGATTCCTGCGAGATCCTCTGGCCTACGACTCGCCGCATACCGTCCGCACATACGTGCCACACTGCCAGATTCGCCACGCGCAGAGGGAGCCACCGCCGAACATGGTCACCACCGCAACCGAACCGCTCGCCTCCCTCTGGGACGAGGTCTTCGGCAGCCAGCCCGACCCGGACCTGTGGGTGGTCGTCGCGACGCTCGTGGCGGCGCTCGCCGTGGTCGTGCCGCACGGCCTGTGGCGTCTCTCGCGCAACGCCATCACCATCGCCCACGAGGGCGGCCACGGCCTGGTCGCGCTGCTCACCGGCCGAACCCTCACCGGCATCCGGCTGCACTCGGACACCAGCGGTCTCACGGTCAGCCGCGGCAAGCCGTACGGCATCGGCATGATCCTGACCGCGGCCGCCGGCTACACCGCTCCCCCGCTGCTCGGCCTCGGCGCCGCCGCCCTGCTCGCCGCCGGGCACATCACCGCGCTGCTGTGGCTGGCCACCGCCCTGCTGGTGGCGATGCTGGTGATGATCCGCAACGCCTACGGCGCGCTGACCGTGATCCTCACCGGGGGCGTGTTCGTGCTGGTGTCCTGGCTGGCCGGCCCGCAGGTCCAGGCCGCCTTCGCGTACGCGGTGGTGTGGTTCCTGCTGCTCGGCGGGGTGCGCCCGGCCTTCGAACTCCAGGCGAAGCGCAGCCGCGGCGGCGCCGGCGACTCCGACGCGGACCAGTTGTCGCGCCTCACCCACGTGCCGGCGGGGCTGTGGCTGTTCCTGTTCCACGCGGTGTCTCTGTGCTCCCTGATAGGCGGCGGCAGGTGGCTGCTCGAAGTGTGAGACGCCCGGATGCTCCCGTCCCCCGCAGGGGTGCCGGGACGGTCCTGACGCGCACCCGCGCCACGCCGACACGACCAGCGACGACACTCCCTTCGGCGGGCACCGGCCCGTGGTCCCGGGCCAGTCCCACCGCCGCGCCCGCCCACTAAAGTGGGGCCATGCCCGTTAACCCCGCACACTCCGCCCTCTGGCCCGCCCCGCACGCGAGCGGAGCCGTCGACGCGACCGTCCACGTGCCCGGGTCCAAGTCGGTCACCAACCGTGCCCTGGTGCTCGCCGCCCTCGCCTCCGAGCCGGGCTGGCTGCGCCGCCCCCTGCGCTCCCGCGACACCCTGCTGATGGCGGGCGCGCTGCGCGCGATGGGCATCGGCATCGAGGAGACGGTGTCCTCCAGTTCCGCCGGTTCCGCCGGTTCCGCCGGCGCGGCCGCCGTCGGCGGCTCCGGCGAGGCCTGGCGGATCATCCCGTCGGGTCTGCGGGGTCCGGCCACGGTCGACGTCGGCAACGCCGGCACGGTGATGCGCTTCCTGCCGCCGGTCGCCGCGCTCGCCGACGGCCCCATCCGCTTCGACGGCGACCCGAGGTCGTACGAGCGTCCCCTGCACGGCGTGATCGACGCGCTGCGCGTCCTCGGCGCCCGCATCGACGACGACAACCGCGGCGCCCTCCCGCTGACCGTCCACGGCGGCGGCGCCCTGGACGGCGGTCCGGTCGAGATCGACGCGTCCTCGTCCTCGCAGTTCGTCTCGGCGCTCCTGCTGTCCGCTCCGCGCTTCAACCAGGGCGTCGAGGTCCGGCACACCGGCTCCGCCCTGCCCTCCCTGCCGCACATCCGGATGACCGTGGACATGCTGCGCGCGGTCGGCGCGCAGGTGGACACCCCGGAGTCGGGTGGCGAGCCGAACGTCTGGCGGGTCACGCCCGGCGCCCTGCTCGGCCGGGACCTGACGGTCGAGCCGGACCTCTCCAACGCCCAGCCGTTCCTGGCGGCGGCCCTGGTGACCGGCGGCAAGGTCGTCGTCCCGGACTGGCCGGCCCACACCACCCAGCCGGGTGACCGGCTGCGCGAGATCTTCACCGAGATGGGCGGTTCCTGTGAACTCACCGAGTACGGCCTGGTGTTCACCGGCTCGGGCTCGGTGCACGGCATCGACGTGGACCTGAGCGAGGTCGGCGAGCTGACCCCGGGCATCGCGGCGGTCGCGGCCCTCGCGGACTCCCCCTCGACGCTGCGGGGCGTGTCGCACCTGCGCCTGCACGAGACGGACCGGCTGGCCGCGCTCACCAAGGAGATCAACGAACTCGGCGGTGACGTGACCGAGACGGCCGACGGCCTCCACATCCGCCCGCGCCGGCTGCACGGCGGCATCTTCCACACCTACGAGGACCACCGCATGGCCACGGCCGGCGCGATCCTCGGGCTGGCGGTGGAGGGCGTGCAGATCGAGAACGTGGCGACGACGGCCAAGACCCTCCCGGACTTCCCCGACCTGTGGGCCGGGATGCTCGAGGCGTAGGGACTTCGCCATGCGCCGCTACGGCAAGAACACCGACGAGGACGACATCCGCTCCCGCCCGAACCGCAAGGGCAACCGGCCTCGCACGCACATCCGACCCAAGCACGAGGACGCCGCCGACGGCATGGTCCTCACCGTCGACCGCGGCCGCCTGACGTGTCTGGTCGAGGACCGGATCGTGCTCGCGATGAAGGCCCGCGAGCTCGGGCGGAAGGCGGCGGTGGTCGGCGACCGGGTGGACATCGTCGGCGACCTGTCCGGCACCAAGGACACCCTCGCCAGGATCGTCCGCATCCAGGAGCGCACGTCGGTGCTGCGCCGCACCGCGGACGACGACGACCCCTACGAGCGCGTGGTGGTCGCCAACGCCGACCAGCTGGCCATCGTCACGGCCCTGGCCGACCCCGAGCCCCGTCCGCGTCTCATCGACCGCTGCCTGGTCGCGGCCTACGACGCCGGTCTGGAACCCCTGCTGGTCATGACCAAGTCGGACCTGACACAGCCGGACAAGCTGCTGGAGCTGTACGGCCACCTGGACATCCCCTACGTCGTCACCAGCCGCGAGGAACTGGAGAACGGCGACGCGGCGGACCGCGTGCGGGAACAGCTCACCGGCAAGATCACGGCGTTCGTCGGTCACTCGGGCGTGGGCAAGACGACCCTGGTCAACGCGCTGGTCCCGAAGGACCGGCGCCGGCTGACCGGCCATGTGAACGCGGTGACCGGCCGCGGCCGCCACACCACGACCTCCGCCCTGGCCCTGCCGCTGGGCGACGACGTGGGCTGGGTCGTGGACACCCCGGGCGTCCGTTCCTTCGGTCTCGCCCACATCGACCCCTCCCGCGTGATCCACGCCTTCCCCGACCTGGAGCCGGGCACCGAGGGCTGCCCGCGCGCGTGCAGTCACGACGAGCCGGACTGCGCGCTGGACGACTGGGTCGCCGAGGGCCACGCCGACCCCGCCCGCCTGTACTCCCTGCGCCGCCTGCTGGCCACGCGGGAGCGGACGGACGGGGACTGAGGGCCGCCCCCGGGCCCGGGGCGTCCGCCCGGGCGCCCCGGACGGACGGCTGACCTGCGCGTTGTTTGTCCGCACCCGGGTCAGGTAAGGGCATACTCGCAGCGAGCCGGAACCAGGCCGGCCACAGCCCGACGAGGCGGTCACTCGATGCTGGGACGCGTGGACATACGGGAGGACAGCACATGGCGTGGCTGCTGGTCGTCGTCGCGGGGATGCTCGAGACCGGTTTCGCCGTCTGT
The DNA here is from genome assembly GCF_040605435.1 of Streptomyces sp. NPDC005574. Lineage (NCBI taxonomy): Bacteria > Bacillati > Actinomycetota > Actinomycetes > Kitasatosporales > Streptomycetaceae > Streptomyces > Streptomyces sp. NPDC005574. Next base: position 79,615 of record NZ_JBEXCW010000003.1, on the reverse strand, counting down.
CTGAAGCTGTCGCACGGCTTCTCCAGACTCTGGCCGACCGTCGCCTTCTGCGTCTTCGCCCTCGGCAGCTTCGGTCTGCTGACCCTCTCGCTGCGCAAACTCGACGTCGGCCCCGCCTACGCCGTGTGGACCGGCATCGGCGCGGCCGGCACCGCGATCTACGGCATGATCTTCCTCGGCGACCTGGTGTCGACGCTGAAGATCGTCTCGATCAGCCTGGTGATCACCGGCGTGATCGGCCTCCAACTCTCAGGCTCGGCACACTGACTCCCCGGCGAGACCCGGTCCGATCATGCCGACCGGGTGGGCGGGTAGGGCGGGCGGGTAGGGCGGGCGGATCGCCGGAGGCTGACCGCCGCCGGAGGGTGGCGGGCGTCGGAGGGTGGCGGGCGTCGGAGGCTGGCGGATCGCCGGAGGCTGACCGCCGCCGGAGGGTGGCGGATTGCCAGAGGCTGACCGACGCCGGAGGCTGGCGGGCGTCGGAGGGTGGGGGGCGTCGGAGGCTGGCGGATCGCCGGAGGCTGACCGCCGCCGGAGGGTGGCGGTTCGCCGGAGACTGACCGCCGCCGGAGGGTGGCGGGCTGCGAGGTCAACTGCCGTTGGGGATGCGCTCGTACGAGTCATCTGCGCCCCAGGGGCCGCGACGCAGGGCAGACGCCGGGCGTCAACTGCCTCTGGAAAGCCGCCCGTACGACCGCATCCGCGCCCAAGGTGGGGTGTCGCGACGCAGGACAGGCCCAGGGCGTGAACTGCCGTTGAGGCGTCGCCCGTACGAGCCACCCGGCGGAGCCGCGACGCGGGACGGGCTCAGGGCGTCAACTGCCGCTGCAGAGCCGCCCGTACGAGTTCGCTCACGCCACCCTCACCCGGCGGGGCCGCCACGCAGGACAGGGCGAGGCGGACGACGAGTTCACAGGAGCGGGCCAGGTCGGCGTGGTCCGGCCGCACCGCGCCGGCACCGGACAGGGCGGCCACGGCCCGCTCACGGACGATCGCCACGAGGTCGCCGGGTGACGGCAGCGGCCCGTCCGCCCGCCGCTGCGCCGGGACGGCCGAGGAGGACGGGACCGCCGTCAGCGTCGGCGCGGGCAGGCGCTCGCTCCAGCAACCGGTGACCATCGCCCGCACCAGCGGGTTCTCACGGGCCGACGCCGCGGTCCACTCGGCGGTCGCGGTGAGCCGCTCACGCGCGTCGAGGGGCTGCGCGAGGGCGCGGTCGATCCCGGCGAGGTAACCGTCGGCCTCCCTGCGCACGAGCGCCCGGGCGAGGCCCTCCTTGCTGCCAAACTCGTTGTACAGCGTCTGCCGGGACACTCCGGCGGTCGCGGCCACGTCCACCATCCGCACGGCGGACCACGGCCGGTGCGCCAGCGCCGTGAAAGCGGCGTCCAGCAAGGACTCCCGCGCTGCAGGCATCATCGCCTCCCTGGGCGAGCGGCTTCGCCCCAGATTTGACGCGCCCGCAGGCACTGTCAAGGGTTCGCGGCGGTGCGGAGGCCGACCCGGTGACAAGCGGACCGGTCCGCTGTAGCTAGGCGGGGGCCCGGCAGATACCGTTCACCACATGCCCGACTACCACGACGACCTGCGTCTCGCCCACGTCCTCGCGGACGCCGCCGACGCCGCGACGATGGCCCGCTTCAAGGCCCTCGACCTCAAGGTCGAGACGAAGCCGGACATGACCCCGGTCAGTGAGGCGGACAAGTCGTCGGAGGAATTGATCCGCGGCCAGCTCCAGCGGGCCCGCCCGCGCGACGCGATCCTCGGCGAGGAGTACGGCATCGAGGGCACCGGTCCCCGCCGGTGGGTCATCGACCCGATCGACGGCACGAAGAACTACGTACGCGGTGTGCCCGTCTGGGCCACCCTGATCTCCCTGATGGAGGCCGGCGAGGGCGGCTTCCAGCCCGTCGTCGGCGTCGTCTCCGCCCCGGCCCTGGGCCGCCGCTGGTGGGCCGCGAAGGGCCACGGCGCGTACTCGGGACGGAGTCTGTCCTCGGCGAGCCGGCTGCGGGTGTCCAACGTCTCGCGCCTGTCCGACGCCTCCTTCGCCTACTCCTCGCTCACCGGCTGGGACGACCAGGGGCGCCTGGGCGGCTTCCTGGACCTGACCCGGGAGGTCTGGCGCACGCGCGCGTACGGCGACTTCTGGCCCTACATGATGGTCGCCGAGGGGTCCGTCGACATCTGCGCCGAGCCCGAGCTGTCGCTCTGGGACATGGCGGCCAACGCGATCATCGTGACGGAGGCCGGCGGCACCTTCACCGCCCTCGACGGCCGCCCCGGCCCGCACGGCGGCAACGCGGCGGCGTCGAACGGGCTGCTGCACGACGAGTTCCTGGGGTATCTCAACCAGCGCTACTGAGCATCGTGAGGTGAGCGCGTGCGCCGTCCGCCGGACGCACGCGCCCTCTTGTTGACCCGCGCTTTACCTGCCACTCTGGGAGTCCCCCCACTTGTGAATTTGTGAATTCACGAACTAAGTGGGTTCTCAAGGAGGTGGCTCCATCCCATGCTCGTCCGCGACGCCATGAGCACGGTGGTCCTCACCATCGGCCCCGCCCACACCCTCCGCCAGGCCGCAGCCCTGATGTCCGCCCGCCGTGTCGGCGCGGCCGTGGTCCTCGACCCCGACGCCGGCGGCGTCGGCATCCTCACCGAACGCGACATCCTGAACTCCGTGGCCCTCGGCCAGTCCCCGGACGCCGAGCGCACCCAGGACCACACCACCAACGACGTCGTGTTCGCCGCCCCCGCCTGGACCCTGGAGGAGGCGGCCGGCGCCATGGCCCACGGCGGTTTCCGCCATCTCATCGTCCTCGACGGCGGCGACCCCGTCGGCATCGTCTCGGTCCGCGACATCATCCGCTGCTGGGCCCCCGTGCGGCAGCGGGTCCCCGCCTGAGCACCCCGGGCATGCCGGTGGGCCGGCCCCCCACGGGACCGGCCCACCTCCCGCGACAAGCGGTCAAGTGCTGGTGTCAGCCGCGCAGGGCCTGGACCGCGGCCTCCAGCCGCTCGCCGAAGTCTGCGTCCGCCTGCCGGAAGTTGTTGATCGCGCGCTCGGCGATGTCGTCGCGCGAGACCTTGGCGGTGAAGCCGGACAGGTCGACGACCAGACGGGTCTTCTCGTCCTCGGACATCAGGCGCTAGAGGTTGCCCGCCCGCACGAAGCCGTTGCCCTCGGCGTGCACCCGCGTACAGCTCGATCCCATAATGGACTTTGTCTAAGTTAAGTTAAGCTCCAAAGTCACACCTATTCGGATTCTGGTCCACCTCTGTTAGGCTGACCACATGAGCGACCTTCTGGAACGGCTGCGCGGACGCGGATGGCGTATGACCGCGCAGCGACGTGTCGTGGCCGAGGTCCTCGACGGCGAGCATGTGCATCTGACGGCCGACGAGGTCCATTCGAGGGCGGTCGGCAGGCTGCCCGAGATCTCCCGGGCGACCGTCTACAACACGTTGGGCGAACTGGTGTCCCTCGGTGAGGTCCTCGAGGTCGCCACCGACAAGCGCGCCAAACGGTACGACCCGAACGCCCACCGGCCCCACCACCATCTGGTGTGCGCGCAGTGCGGAGCGATCCGTGACGTCCACCCCACGGGCGACCCGTTGTCCGACCTTCCGGACTCCGAGCGCTTCGGCTTCACGGTGTCGGACGTCGAGGTGACGTACCGCGGGCTGTGCCCCAACTGCGCGGCCGCGTAAGCCCGCAACACCGCACAGACGACCACGACGAGGCCCCGGCACCCCTTGGTGCCGGGGCCTCGTGCCGTGTGGTGCGTGCCGTGCGCCGCCGGGTACACGCCGCGTGACGCCTTGCCGCGTGCCGTGTGCTCCCGCCGCGATCCGTGGTCGGGCCGGCGGGCCCGGGCGCCGCGCAAGCCAGGCGCTCGCCGACGCGCGAGGCACCGCCAACGCGCCGAGGGCCGGAACCCTTTCGGATTCCGGCCCTCGGCCTTCAGTAGCGGGGACAGGATTTGAACCTGCGACCTCTGGGTTATGAGCCCAGCGAGCTACCGAGCTGCTCCACCCCGCGTCGTTGAATGCAACGTTACGTCAAGGATGCCGGGAGAAGCAAATCGCTTTCCGCGCAGGTCAGCGGAGGTGGGGGCGAGGGGGGACGGCCGGCCGGGCTCCGTCCACCCCGCCGGCCGCCGGGCGCCGGGCGCCTCAGGCCGACAGTTCCTGCCGCAGCGCGTCCCGCAGCCGGGCCGCCCGCTCCGAGACCTCGGCCGGTCCCAGCGTCACCGCCCGGTCCGCCCACTTCTGTCCCTCGGCCAGCTCGCCGCGACGCGCGTAGACGAGCGCGAGCCGGAGCGCCGCCCGCCCGTGCCCCGCGTCAGCCGCGCGCGTCCACCAGACCGCCGCCTCGGGCTCGCTGCCCTCCCGCGCCAGCAGCAGTCCGAGATTGAACGCGCCGTTGCGGGATCCCGCCTCGGCCGCCTCCCGGTACCAGCGCGCCGCCTCGACGATGTCGCCCCGGGCCGCGGCGAGCATCCCGACCCGCACCTGTGCGCGCCGGTGCCCCTGCGTCGCGGCCCGCTCGTACCACTCCTCGCACTCGCTCTTCTCGTGCACGGACTCGCCCAGCTCGTGCTCGGGCACCGGCGGGCGCCGCGCGTCGAGCACGGTCGCCAGCCGGTACGCGGCCTCGGGGCTGCCCCCGCCCGCCGCGCACCGCAGATGCCGCTCCGCCTCCAGCTCGTCCCCGTCGCGCAGCCGCGCCATGCCGACCTGCAGCGCCGCCTCCGTGTGACCGGCGGCCGCGGCCTGCTCGTACCAGCGCAGCGCCGGCCGCTCCTCGCCGCGTCCGGCGTGCAGGATGCCGAGGTTGAACGCGGCGTCCACGCTCCCCGCCTCGGCCGCCTTGGAGAACCACGGCTCGGCGCCCGCGGTGTCGCCGCCCTGGAGCAGCAGGATCGCCAGCGCGTTGGCCGCCTCCCGGTGCCCGGCGTAGGCCGCGTGCCGGTACCACTGCTCGGCCTGCGCGGTGCGCCCCTGCTCGGCGCAGAGCAGGCCGAGGTTGTACGCGCCGTTGACGTCGCCGGCGTCCATCGCCGCCCGGTACCACCGCTCGGCTGTCTGCGGCTCGCCGCGCTCGGCGTGCAGCGCGCCCAGCGCGTTGGCCGCGTTGCCGTCGCCGTCCTGGGCGGCGCGCAGCCACCACACGGCGGCGCTCTCGGTGTCGCCCGCGTCCCGCAGCAGGAAGCCGAGCGCGCAGGCGGCCCGCGCCTCCCCGTCCTTGGCGGACGTCAGATACCAGCGCCCGGCCTCCTTGAGCGCGCCACGCCGCTCCAGGATCGCGCCGAGGTGCAGCGCGGCGCGCCGGTGCCCGCGTGCGGCGGCCTGCCGGTACCACTGCTCGGCTTCTTCCGATCCCTCGGAGGCGGGAGCGTCGTCGGCTTCGCGGCCCTCCTCGTGGGCGGTGCGCCGGTCCAGGGCGCGGGCCATCCGGTAGGCGGCCTCGCGGTGTCCGCGCTCGGCGGCGGCCCGCATCCACCGCTCGGTCCCGGCGTCGCCCCGGTGTTCGAGCAGGTCGGCGAGCGCGTACGCGCCGAGGGCGTGTCCCTGTTCGGCGGACTGCCGCAGCCAGTACTCGGCGGCCGGCTCGTCGCCGCGCTCGCGGTGGTGCCGGCCCAGCGCGTGCGCGGCGGCCGCGGACCCGGCTACGGCGGCGATCCGCCACCATCCCGCCGCCTCGTCCGCGTATCCGCGCTGGTGGAGCAGGACTCCCAGGTTGTTGGCGGCCGCGCGGTCCCCCGCCGCGGTGGCAGCACGCAGGTGGGGCTCGGCTCCGTCGAGATCGCCGCGGCGCAGCAGCATGGCTCCGAGGACGCTCATCGCGTCCGCGTCGCCCGCTTCGGCGGCAAGCCGCTGCCGTACTTCCTCGGCCGCGTCCTCCGCCGCCTCACCGGCCTCGCCCGGTCCGGAAGGCTGCACAAATCGCCCTGTCTCGAACAGAGTTGCCTTGTCCCCCATAACGTCCATCGTCGCACCACCTGCAACCTGGGTACACCTGGTATACCGCAGCCAGTGAGGTCACTACAGCGTTTTGTCGACTTGCCCACAGAGAGACAAGTCAAACACAAGTCGCCCAACTCCCCACAGCGGCGCGGCCGTCCGACCCTCCGGCACATGCGTTCGCACACCACGAAGGCCCGGATCCTTGGAGGATCCGGGCCTTCGCATGCAGTAGCGGGGACAGGATTTGAACCTGCGACCTCTGGGTTATGAGCCCAGCGAGCTACCGAGCTGCTCCACCCCGCGCCGTTGTGTGTCAACCGTACCACGGCGCGGAGGGGGCTTGATCGCCTACCGGTTCACCCGCTGCCGGGACTGCCGCTCTTGCTGCTGCTCGGACTGCCGCTGGGCTTCGGACTGCCGCTCGGACCGGGACTGCTGCCCGCCTTGCTGCCGCCGCCACTGTTCTTGTCGGCCTTGGACTGCGCCTCCTCGGCCCGCTTCAGCGCCGACTCGAGATCCTTCTGCGCCGCAGCGTACGCCTCCCAGTCGGGCTTCTTGAGCGCCTCCTGGCCGGCGTCGAAGGCCTTCTGGGCGTCGTCCAACGCCTGCTGGACCGTGGGGTTGTTGGAGGTCGGTGGCGGGTTGGTGGTGGTGTCGCCCGGTGGCTTGGTGGTCGCACCCGGGGCGCCGAACACCTTGTTGAGGGCCTGGTCGAGGGTGTCCTCGAAGGCGGTGGCACCGCCGTAGGTCACCAACACCTTGCGCAGCAGCGGGTACTTGAGCCCACCACCGCGTACGTAGACGGGCTCCACGTAGAGCAGTCCACCGTCGAGCGGGACCGTCAGCAGGTTGCCGTACTCGACGTCGGAGTCGCCGCCCTGAAGCAGTTTGATCGCTTCGGCGATCCGTTGCTCGGAGTTGAAGGTGCTCTGGACCTGTTTGGGTCCGTTGACCGTCGTGTTGGTCGGCAGTTTCAGGATTCTGATCTTGCCGTAGTCGGGGGTGCCCGCCTCGGCGTCGACCGACATGAACGCGCTGAGGTTGTCACGGCCGTTGGGCGTGAACGTCGTCGTCAGCGAGAAGGCCTGCGCCGCCTGGTCGGGCATCTTCATGCTCAGGTAGTACGGCGGCACCGCGTTGCCCGACTTGGTGGCCGGGTCGTCGGGCACCTGCCACACCTCGCTGCCGCTGAGGAAGGTCGTGGCGTCCTTCACGTGGTAGCGGGTGAGCAGTTCGCGCTGGACCTTGAACAGGTCCTGCGGGTACCGGAGATGGGCCATCAGCGAGCCCGAGATGTCACTCCTGGGCTCCACCGTGCCGGGGAACGCCTTCATCCAGGTCTTGAGGACCGGGTCCTTGATGTCCCACTGGTAGAGCTTCACGGCGCCGGTGTACGCGTCGACGGTCGCCTTCACCGAGTTGCGGATGTAGTTGACCTGGTTCTGCTGGGCGACCACGGTGCGGTTGTTGTTGGTCGCCGTCAGCGAGTCGGCCGTGGTGTCGCCGAGCGTCGTACGGGAGGCGTACGGGTAGCCGTTGGTCGTGGTGTACGCGTCGACGATCCACTGGATCTTGTTGTCGACGACCGCCGGGTAGGCGTCGCCGTCGATGGTCAGCCAGGGGGCGACCGCCTCGACGCGCTCCTTCGGCGTGCGGTTGTACAGGATCCGCGAACCCTCGCCGATCGCACCGGAGTACAGGATCTGCGGCTCGCTGAACGCCACCGCGTAGGCGGCCCGGTTGATCGGGTTGGAGAGGTTGACCCCGCTCGTGCCCTGGTAGCTGGTGGTCTTCTCGCCGTTGTCGTCGGAGTAGTCGATCTCCTTCTGGGGACCGCCGACGATCGAGTACGTGCTGGTCTTCTCGCCGTAGTAGATCCGCTGCTGGTACGACCCGAGGTCGCCCTTGGACGGCAGGTCGGACTCGGTGAAGACCGGGCGGCCCTCGGAGTCGGCCTCGGTGCCCTTGGCGGCGACCACTCCGTAGCCGTGGGTGTAGCGGAAGTGGTCGTTGATCCAGTTGTTCTTCGGAATGCCGTTGAGGTTCAGCTCACGCAGACCGATGACCGTGTCCTGGTCCTTGCCGTCCTTGCTGTACCGGTCGACGTCCAGGTTGGTCGGGAACGCGTAGTAGTTCCGGATCTGCTGGAGCTGCTGGAACGTCGGCGAGACGACGTTCGGGTCCATGATGCGGATGCTCGCCGTGGAGTCGACGTCGTCGCGCAGCTTGGTCTTGTCCGTGGTCGTGCTCTTGCCCGAGTACTCGGTGACCTTCGCGCCGTCGATGCCGTACGCCTCGCGCGTCGCCTTGAGGTTCTTCTCGACGTACGGGGCTTCCTTGGCCTGCTCGTTCGGCTGGACCTGGAACTTCTGCACGATCGCCGGGTACAGGCCGCCGATGAGGATCGCGGACAGCACCATCAGACCGAAGCCGATCACGGGGAGCTGCCAGGTGCGCCGCCACAGCGTGGCGAAGAACAGCACGGCGCAGATGACGGCGATGCAGAACAGGATCGTCTTGGCCGGCAGATAGGCGTTGGCGTCGACGTACCGCAGGCCGGTCCAGTTGTCGGTGGCCTTGAAGTCGCTCGACTTGACCGCGAGGCCGTACCGGTCGAGCCAGTACGCGACCGCCTTCAGCGCGACGAAGACGCCCAGCAGCACCGAGAGATGTCCGGTGGCCGTGGCCGTGGCGCGCGCGCCCGGGCTGGTGACCCGCAGCCCGCCGTACAGGTAGTGGGTGAGCGCGGCGGCGATCAGGGAGAGGATCGTGGCCGCGAAGCCGAAGCCCAGCAGGAACCGGTACCAGGGCAGGTCGAAGGCGTAGAAGGACACGTCGAGGTGGAACTGCGGGTCCTTCTGCCCGAAGGACACGCCGTTGACCCACATCAGCCAGGTCCGCCACTGGCTCGACGCCGAGGCACCGGCGATCAGACCCACCAGCGCGGTGATGCCGAACAGCAGCCACCTCTTGTACGGCGCGATGCCCATGCGATACCGGTCGAGGCTCTGCTGCTCCATCGACATGGCGCTCAGCGGCGGGCGCAGCCGGTGCGCCAGCCAGATGTTGAAGCCGACCGCGAGGGCCATCAGCAGACCGAAGACGAAGAAGAGCCCGATCTTGGTCCACAGCGTGGTCGTGAACACGGACGAGTAGTTCACCGACCGGTACCAGAGCCAGTCCGTCCAGAACCCCGCGAACATGGTGAACGCCATGCCGAGGACGGCGAGCACTCCCAGTGTCATCAGCAGGGTCCGGACGCGCCGGGACGGGCGGCCCACTCTCATTCGCGGCCCTGTCGGGCCTCCGCCGCGGTCCGGCATCTGGAAAGCCAAGGTGCGCACCCCAAGAAGTTCGCTGTCGGTCCGTCAGGCCCTTGTCCTCGCGGGCCGTCGGAGGGCCCCGTGATCGTAGGCCCACACCTATGCAACTTACTCACGCTTTACTCGGTTCCCGATTCCGGCCATGAACGAGGCAGGATTGTGACCATGTCCAACACTCCCATGGCGGCGAACCCGCTCACCCGGGCCGTACTCGAGATCGACGAGTACGCCTCCGGCCTCGGCTGGGATCAGCCCGCCCGTCTCTTCGCCCTCGTAGACACCGCGCGGCTGCGCACCCAGGAACCCGCCCTCGCGGCCCAGCTCGGCCTTCAGGACGAGTCGGCGGTCGCCGCCCTCACCCCGATCGAGCAGGAGGAGATCCCGGCCGGCAAGGCACTGGACGAGTTCCTCGCCACGATCGCCTGGCCCGACGCCGTGGCCGGCTGCGCCCTCACCGTGGAGCGCCTGATGCTGCCCCCGTCCGCCGAGGCGTCCGTGCCGGAGGGACTGAACGAGAAGAAGCTCGCCCAGTGGGTGGCCGAGCACCCGGACCGCCAGGAGGTCCGGATGACGGTCGCGGTGCTGCGCGACGGTACCCGCGACTCGGCGCTGCGTCTGCGTGAGAAGGACGCCCCGACGGAGGTCCTCACCGGCGGCGCGCTGGTGCCGGGCCTGGCCGAGGCGCTGTCGGCGACGTTCGAGGACTAGCGTCCGGCTAGTCGCACTTCGGCAGGTCGGCGGTGTCGCCGCCGCGGATGTCCTTGAGGGCCTTCAGCGCGTCGTTGATGGTGTTCACCTTGACCAGGGTGAGTCCCCCGGGGGTGTCCTTGGCGGCGGCCGAGCAGTTGTCGGCGGGGGTCAGGAAGTACTGGGCGCCCTTGTCGCGGGCGCCGACGGTCTTCAGGGCGATGCCGCCGATCGGCCCGACCTTGCCGTCGTCGTCGATCGTGCCGGTGCCCGCGACGAACTTGCCGCCGGTCAGGTCGCCGGGCGTCAGCTTGTCGTAGATGCCGAGCGCGAACATCAGTCCGGCGCTCGGGCCGCCGACGTCGGCCAGCTTGATGTCGATGGTGAACGGGAACGTGTGGTCGGTGCCCGCGGAGATCCCGACGATGGCCCGCTTCTCGTTCTCGTCGTCGGAGGTCGCGGTGGTGATCGTGACGTTCTTCGTCCGGGTGGCCGTCTTGTGGGCCTTCTCCGCGGCGGCCTGCTCCTTGGCGGGCACGACCGTGAAGACGACCTTCTGGCCGGGCTTGTGCTTGGTCACCAGGTCGGCGACGTCGGCCGGCTGCTTGACAGCCGTGCCGTCGACGGCCTTGATCACGTCTCCGGCGTGCAGCCGGCCCTCTGAGGGCGACCCCTTGACGACCGTCGAGACGATCACCCAGGACCGCACGGGGATCTTCAGCTCCTTCAGGGCGGCGACCTTCGCGCTCTCCTGGGACTGGCTGAACTCCTCGGCGTTCTCCTGGGTGGACTGCTCCTCGGTCTTGCCGTTCGGGTACAGCGTGTCGTGCGGGACGACCTTGCTGTCGTGCGCGAGCCAGCCGTAGAACGCCTCGACGAGGTTCATCCGGTAGTCGGCGCTGGTGACCCGGACGGTGGTCATGTTGAGGTGCCCGCTCGCCGCGTAGGTCTTGCGTCCGGAGATCTGCAGGACCGGCTCGCCGGCGTGGTCACCCAGGGTGTTCACCGTGGGCCCGGGGGACATCTCCGCGTAGGGCACGGGGATGAACACTCCGGCGCACAGAAGTGCGATCAGTACCAGGGTCGAGGCGAGCATCGTCGCGGTGCGGCGTGGCATGGCACGACAGTACGGGACGCCACTGTCAGCGCACCGTCAGGGCCGCCCGGTCAGGGGCCGGTGGCCCGCGTCAGGGGCCGGTGTGCGACTTCTCCATGGCCTCGCGGAAACGGGCGTACCCGTCGAGCTCGGGCCCGTCACCACGCACCCGGTGCGTCCGGTTGGCCCAACCGCCCCACAGGCCCGCGCCGATCGCGGCCGCGAACGGAATCAGCAGCCAGGCGAGTGCCGCCATGCCGACCTCCCATCCGCGAAGAACCACCGCAACTGACTGATCAGCAGATTAACCATCCGCACAGACAACGCTCACGGCAGGGGTCCGGTTACGCAACCGGAAGGGTGGCCAAGCGGGGTCAGCAGGCGCCGACCCACTCCTCGGTGCCGTCGGAGAACCTCTGGTGCTTCCAGATCGGCACCTCGTGCTTGAGGTCGTCGATCAGCTTCCGGCAGGCCTCGAAGGCCTCCGCCCGGTGCGGACACGACACGCCGACGACCACGGCGAGGTCCCCGACCCTGAGATCGCCCACGCGATGGACGGCCGCCAGCGCGCGTACCGGGTACTCCGCGACGATCTTCTCGGCGATCCGCCGCATCTCGGCCTCGGCACTGGGATGGCACGAGTAGCCGAGCTCGTCCACGTCGGCTCCGCCGTCGTGGTTGCGCACGGTGCCCACGAACAGGGCGGTACCGCCGGCGGCGTCGTCACCGACGGCCCGGAAGACCTCGTCCAGGGACAGGGGCGTGTCCCGGACACCGAGCAGCTTGATGGGGTCCTGCGCGCCCTGCTCACCCGGATGGTCGTTGGTAGGTGCCATGCCCCCATCGTGCCGCACACCAGGAACCACGGGAAACCACGGGACGTACGACGATGCCCCGGCACGCGCGCGTGCACGTTTGGAGCCTCGTACAGATCGCCTTCAGCCCGCGCGGCGTTCGCGGACGAGGCCGTACGACCACTCCCAGCCCGTCCGGCGCTCGAGGACAGGGCCCTTCGGGCCGGAGGCAGGGTCGGAGGGGGCAGGCCCTTCGCGCCGGAGGCAGGGTCCGAGGACGGCAGCCCGCCTCAGATCCGCCGCCGCGCCTTCCGGGCCCGGCGCACGACCGCCGCCGCCCCCAGCAGAGCGACCGTCGCCCCCGCCGCACCCGCGGCCGTCGCGTCCTTGCGCCCCAGTCGCCGCCCGGCCACCGTGTGCCTGCCGGAGACCTCCTCCAGCAGTTCCGCGAGGACCTCCTCGTTGGTCCACTGCGGCCGCCACCCCGCGTCGTGCAGCCGGCTGCCGCTCACCACCCAGGGGTACATCGTGTAGGCCAGGTCCCCGGCAGGAGAGGGCGTGAGGCCGATCCGGTGCAGCCGGGCCGCGGCGCCCAGCGCGACGGCCGACGGCAGCTCCATCCGCCGGATGCCGCTGAGCTCCTCGACCTCCTCCTGCTCCAGCCAGCCGTCGCACCCGACGGCGAGTTCCCCCTCCGCCTTCTCCAGGACGGCGTACTCCAGCGCGCTGCACAGGTCCTCGATGTGGCAGAACTGCCAGGCCGGCCGCGACCCGGCCACCACAAGCAGCCGAGGCGACTCGAAGTACCTGGTCAGCGCGGTGTCGGTGCCGCCGCCCACGAGGACCCCGGGGCGGACGACGGTGACGTTGAGCCCGGGGTGCGCCCGCGGCGCCCTGCGCGCGAGCCGCTCGATCTCCAGGAGGTCCCCGACCCCGGTGGCCTCCGCCGTGGCCCGCAGTTCCGCGTCCTCCGACAGCGGCAGTTCGTTGTCGGGCAGCGCCCCGTAGACCATCGCGGAGGTGCACAGCACCGCCCGGTGCACCCCGGCCGCCGCCGCGGCGGTCAGTACGGTCTGTGTCCCCCGTACGTTGTAGGCCGTTCGGGCGGCGGCATCAGTCTCCAGGTCGAGGTCCAGCGCCAGATGGACCACCACGTCCGCGCCGCGCAGCTTCTCGGCGATGGCGGGATCGCGCACGTCGAGGATGTGCCACTGGGCGGCCGCGCACTCGCCGCGCCGCTCGTCGATGGCGATGACCTGCTTGATCTCCTCCGACGCGGCGAGCCGCTCGGTGAGCAGCGCGCCGACACCGGACGCGGCACCGGTGACCGCGACGACGGGCCCGCGCGTGGCGGGAGTGGTTGACTGGTTTCGCGCTGCGCGAACCTGCGGATCTGGGGAACTCACCGGGCGTCTCCAGCGGTTGTCTTCAGTACGAGCGCGCGTGACGCGTACGTACCAGGTGGCATCCATCCTGCCGCAGGCCGAGAGTCGGCGAAGCACCGAGGCCCGAACCGCTCTCGGTGTCTACGCTGGGTGGTGTTGTCGGGCAGTCGCGCCGTCGGAGAGAACCGGCGGCCTTACCAGCCGAGGATTCCCGTGAGTGACACCCCATTCGGATTCGGCCTTCCGCCGGAGGAGCCGGACGACGGCGACGAGGGCAAGAAGAAGGACCAGCAGAGCGGCGGTGGTCAGGGACCGGCCAACCCGTTCGGTTTCGGCGGGCTGCCCGGTGCCGGAGGCCTCGGCGGCCCCGGCGCGGACAATCCGCTCGCCGCCATGTTCGGTTCGCTGAACCCCAACGACCTGGGCGCCGCCTTCCAGCAGCTCGGCCAGATGCTCTCCTACGAGGGCGGCCCGGTGAACTGGGACATGGCCAAGCAGATCGCCCGCCAGACCGTCTCCCAGGGCACCGCCGACGGCACGAAGGACGCCAGCGTCGGCCCTTCCGAGCGCAACGCCGTCCAGGAGGCCGTCCGCCTGGCCGACCTGTGGCTGGACGACGCGACGTCGCTGCCGTCCGGCGCCGGCTCCGCGGTGGCGTGGAGCCGCGCGGAGTGGGTCGAGGCGACCCTTCCGGCGTGGAAGGAACTCGTCGACCCGGTCGCCGAGCGCGTCGGCAACGCCATGGGCGACGTCCTGCCGGAGGAGATGCAGGCCATGGCCGGCCCGCTGATCGGCATGATGCGCTCGATGGGCGGCGCGATGTTCGGCACGCAGATCGGCCAGGCCGTCGGCGTGCTGGCGGGCGAGGTCGTCGGTTCCAGCGACATCGGCCTGCCGCTCGGGCCGGCCGGAAAGGCCGCGCTGCTGCCGGTGAACATCGACGCGTTCGGCAAGGACCTCGGCGTACCGCAGGAGGAGGTGCGGCTGTACCTCGCCCTGCGCGAGGCCGCCCACCAGCGTCTCTTCGCACACGTGCCGTGGCTGCGCTCCCACCTGTTCGGAGCGGTCGAGGGCTACGCGCGCGGGATCAAGGTCGACACGGCCAAGCTGGAGGACGTGGTCGGTCAGTTCGACCCGCAGAACCCGGAGCAGTTGCAGGACGCCCTGCAGCAGGGCATGTTCCAGCCGGAGGACACGCCCGAGCAGAAGGCTTCCCTGGCCCGTCTGGAGACGGCCCTCGCGCTGGTCGAAGGCTGGGTGGACGCGGTGGTCCACGCGGCCGCGAAGCCCCGCCTGTCCTCCGCCGACGCACTGCGCGAGACCCTGCGCCGGCGCCGCGCGACGGGAGGGCCGGCCGAGCAGACGTTCGCCACGCTGATCGGCCTCGAACTGCGTCCGCGCCGGCTGCGGGACGCCTCCCGGCTGTGGGCGTCCCTCACGGACGCGCGCGGTGTCGACGGCCGTGACGGTCTGTGGGCCCACCCGGACATGCTGCCGACGGCGTCCGACCTGGACGACCCGGACGGGTTCGTGCACCGCGAGCAGTCCGACTTCTCCGAGTGGGACAAGATGCTCGGCGAGGCGGCCGACAAGCCCGACCTCGGCAAGAAGGACGACGACGGCGAGACCAAGGGCGACGGCACGGAGTGAGCCTGTACGACGACGCGGTCCTCGTCCTGAAGGAGCACGAGGGCCAGGAAGAGCTGCGCCAGGCTTACCTGGATCACCTGGACGCCCATCCGGACGGCATGTGGAAGGCGTGCACGGCCGGCCATGTGACGGCGAGCGCACTGGTGCTCGACCCGGAGCGCGGGCGCGTGCTGCTGACCCTCCACCGGAAGCTGCGGATGTGGCTCCAGATGGGCGGCCACTGCGAACCGGGCGACGCCACGCTGGCGGAGGCGGCCCTGCGTGAGGCCACCGAGGAGTCGGGGATCGCCGGGCTGTCCCTGCTGCCGGGCGGCCCGGTGCGCCTGGACCGGCACCCGATCCCGGCGCCCTGCCACTGGCACTTCGACGTCCAGTACGCGGCCGTGGCCCCGCCCGGGGCGGTCCAGGCGATCAGTGACGAGTCGCTCGACCTGCGCTGGTTCACCTACGACGAGGTGGCGGGCGTGGCCGACAATTCGGTCCTGCGGCTGCTCGCCGCGGCACGCGCGCGAGCCTGAGCGGGTAGGGGTAAGGGGCGACCGCCATGGGCGGTCGCCCCTTACCCCTACCTGTTTCCGGGCCGTCAGCTCCAGGCGTTGCCCTGGTTCTGCGCGCGGGCGCCGTGCTGCCCCATCCCGAACTGGGCGGCCGCGCCCTGTCCGATCTGGGCGTTCTGCGGCGGCAGCAGCTCGCTCGGCTGGACCAGCGCGTAGCCGCTGCCCATGAAGCTGAGCTCCCAGCCCTCACCGGTGTTGCCGCGGCGCCGCCACACCCCGGAGGTGTGGGTCTGGGCCTGCATCTGCACGCGCAGACCGGTCGACCAGGCGACGATCGCGTCGGCGTCGCAGTTGACGTACTTGTCGGGCGTCACCTGCATCATCAGCGGCGCGCCGGAGGTCATCAGGGCGACCCTGCCGCGGCCGGTGATGTTGAGCTGGTACTTCCCCGAGCCGGAGATGCCGTACAGGCTGTCGACGGCGATGACCTCGTGGTGCAGCGAGGAGTCCATGGCCAGCACATAGCTGCTGTCGACCGTCAGCCCGTCCTGCTCGACCTCCACCAGATGGATGTGCTGGGCCAGGTTGGCGAGGAAGACCGTGCCCTGGCCGTGGCAGCGCATGAGGTCCAGACCCTCGCCCGTGTACGCACGCGCGCGGCCCTGGTTGTTGCTCTGGTACTCGGCGTCGAACTCGACGAGGCCCTGGTAGGCGACCATCGTGCCTTTGCGGGCGAGGATGTCGTCGTGGCCCTCCATGACGACGCGCAGCATCTGCTTGTTCTGCAGACTCCAGCGCTCCTGGGTCTGCTGGTCGTTGTGGGCGAAAAGCGGGCTCTGCATGGTGGTGATCCCCTCAGCCCCGGAGCCGGAGACGGTCGGTGCTGTCCTCGCTGGGCTGGACGACGACGATGCCCTGACCGGAGAAGGCCATCTGGTAGGCCTCGCCGCTGCCCCGGCCGATGAGCGACTGCGCCTTGAAGCTGCGCTTGCCCTTCACCTTGAGGTTCGGGGACCAGGCGACGAGCGCGTCCGGGTCGACGTACGTCTCGTCCTCGCCGCCGCCGCAGTCGACGACGATCGGCTTCCCCCGGGAGGTCAGCGCCACCCAGCCCTGTCCGGAGATCTTCGTGTTCCACAGGCCCTGCCCGGCGAACTTCGCCAGGCCCTTGACCCGCTCGACGCCCCAGGTCAGGTGCGCGTCGAAGGCGAGCAGGTTGGTGGCGTTGACGGAGATCCCGTCGCCGTTGAGGTTGATCACGACGACGTCCGCGCCGTAGTCGGCGAGGTAGAGCAGGCCGTCGCCGGAGCACTTCATCAGGGGGGCGCCCTCGCCGGTGACCCAGTCACGGGCGATCTGGCGGACGGCGGGCGGG
The DNA here is from genome assembly GCF_040605435.1 of Streptomyces sp. NPDC005574. Taxonomy (NCBI): domain Bacteria; kingdom Bacillati; phylum Actinomycetota; class Actinomycetes; order Kitasatosporales; family Streptomycetaceae; genus Streptomyces; species Streptomyces sp. NPDC005574. The sequence continues at coordinate 62,838 of NZ_JBEXCW010000003.1, read as the reverse complement.
TTCGGCTCGTACTGGACGAACCCCTCGTAGGCGACCATCGACCCCACGCGCGCGAGGAGGTCGTTTCCGGTCTGCATGGCGACCTTCAGCATGTGGTTGCCGTGGTTGTCCATGCGGGCGGTGACGGGTGCGGGAGCGTAGCCCGCGAGCGGCTGGTTCATGACGGGCTCCCCTAGACCTCGTACGGCTGGACGACGATGAAGTTGCCTGGCGCGCCCCGGAACTGGAGGTTGACGCTCTCTCCGGTGTCGCCGGGGTAGGCGTTGCGCCGCATCCGCACCTGGCTGGAGACCACCACCTGCGAGGCGGCCGACCAGGCGACCACGGCGTTGCAGTCGGCGAAGGTCGTGGGCGTCACGGGCAGCACCACGGGTGTGCCGTGCGTTTTCACGATGATCGTGCCGGTGCCCTGGAACTGCATCGTGAACAGCGCCCCACCGGGGATGCCGTGCCCTTCGACGCGGCGCACCTCGTACTGGAGGCTCTCGTCGAAGGCGAGGACGTTCTCCGCGGAGACACAGATCGCGTCGCCCTGGAGCTCCACCGGGTGCAGATGGGTGGAGTTCTCGGCGAGGAACACCTGGCCCTGGCCGGTGCAGCGCATCAGCTGCATCTCCTGCCCGGTCGCGTTTCCCACGATCCGGCCGGCGAATCCGGCGCCCTTGTAGCTGAAGTCGACCTTGCCCTGGTAGAGCACCATGCTGCCCTGGCGGGCCAGGACGGGCTGGCCGCCGATGCCGAGGTCGACCCGGACGAGCTTCTTGTTCTGCTGGGTCCAGCGCTGTCCGGTCGGCGTCTCCCTGAACTTCTGGAGCGCGGCCGACACACCGGCGCCTTGCGGGGCACCCTGGGGCATGCCCTGCGGCGCTCCGTAGGGGGCCGGCTGGCCGGGGACCTGACCGAACGGGGGCTGCTGCTGGCCGTAGCCCGGAGGCGTGGGCGGCTGCTGTCCGTAGCCGGGCGGCGGGGGCGGCGCGGGGGGAGCCGGCGGCTGTCCGTAGCCCGGGGGCATCTGGGCGGTCTGGCCGTACGGCGCCTGCTGCTGGCCCTGCTGGCCGTAGGGCGCGGGCGCCGGGGAGGGCGGCGGGACGTGGGAGCCGCCGGGCGGGGCCAGCGGCGCGATGATGGTGGGCGCCGCGTGCACGGAGGGGGTGGGGGCCGGGGGCGGCGCGAAGCCCTGGGCCGGGGGCGGCGCGAAGCCCTGGGCCGGCTGCGGCGCGGGGGCCGGAGCGGCCGGGGCACCGAACGACGGCGGCGCGGCGGCCTGCGCGGGCGGCGCGAATCCGGGGGCGGCGCCTGCCTGGGACTGCTGCGGGACGGGCGTCTCCTCCTCGGCGACCTCGCCGCCGAAGTTCTTCAGCAGCGCGTCGAGGCCGCCGTCGAAGCCCTGTCCGACCGCGGCGAACCGCCACACGTCCTTCAGATAGAGGTCGGTCAGCATCACGGCGCGCTCGGTGGAGAACTCCGCGCCGCTGAAGGGGTAGCGCGCCACCTCCTCGCCGCCGGCGACGATGCGGACGTATCCGGGGGCGATCTGCGACATCTGTCCGGCGCCGTCGAGCGTCGCCGTGAACGACAGTTTCTGGATCTGCGGCGGGATCCTGTCGAGCGTGACGCGGAAGGACTCCGTGTCGCCCGCCTGCGCGCCCAGGAGCTGGATGGACTCCTCGGGGGACTTCGGCTGGTTGAAGAAGACGAAGTAACGGTCGTCCGAAAGCCGCTCGTCGGCGTCGAGGCCGAAGCAGCTGATGTCGAAGGTCAGCCCGGGGCCGCCGATGTGTACGCCTACGTACAGATCGGTGCCCGCGGTGAGGTCACTGATCTTGGCCTTGTGGCCGCGTTGGAATTCCCTGGCCATGCGTTACGACCGTCCCCCATCCCGAATGCGAGTGCGTCGCGTCAGGCTAACGGCAAACTCCGACATCGGACGAAGTCGGTACAGAGCCGGTACACAATCCCCTGGCGGCCGTCGTCCGGCCCGTCCCGCGCCGGATCGCCGTCACTCCCCGCGGGATGTCGGCGGGTGGGGCAGCCGGTCCGCGGCGACCACGCCTTCGAGGTAGCCGCGGGCCCGCTCGGTGCGCGGATACGCCTCCAGCAGCCGCCAGAACCGGGGCCCGTGACCGGGCACCAGCAGGTGCGCGAGCTCGTGGACCAGCACGTAGTCGACGACGTACTCGGGCATGCCCTGCAACCGGTGCGACAACCGGATGCTGCCCTCGGAGGGCGTGCAGGAGCCCCAGCGCGTGTTCTGGTTGGTGACCCAGCGCACAGACGCCGGCCGGGCCCGGCCGTCGAAGTACTGCGCCGACAGGCGCTGCGCGCGCTCCGCCAGCTCCGTGTCGCCGAGCACCCGCTTGCTCTCCTGCGCGGCCAGCTTGTCGAGCATGACGCTCACCCAGCGTTGCTCCTCCGCCTCGGACATCCGGGCAGGGATGAGCACGACGGTGCGGTCGCCCTCGCGGTAGGCGGAGACCGTCCGGCGTCGGCGGGCGCTCCTGCGTACCTCGATCGCGCTCGCCCCCGAGCCGCTGGGCGGCTGGCTCGTCGTGCTGCGCTGCGGTGTTCCGGCGCGGTTCAGTGGGTCGGCGGACACGCCCCGACGTTACCCTCTGCACACGGAGGAAGTCCCGACTCCGGGACGGTTCGCTGCCGATCCCCCGCCATGCGTCTGATTCGTACGACGAATACCCACAGCCTGTGGACAACTTTCGGCGCCCCGCGACGGGGACAGGCATGCTGGCTCTGGCCGGCGGAGCTGGGGACGAAATCGTCCGACGTCCGCCCGGTCTCCGTCCCGCCTTGAGCGGCGGACGGCACCTTTCGACGTGGATCACCGAGGGCTACGGGGGCCTGTCATGCGTGCGATGGTTCCGATGGTGAAGCCCGCGCTCCGGCGCGGCTGGCGCGACCTCAACACCGTGCAGTTCGGGATGACCCCGGCGCACGCGATGACGCTCGGTCCGGTGGACACCGCGACGGGCAGTTTCCTGGACCTGCTCAACGGCACCCGCGAGCCGGCCCTGCTGCGGGAGGAGGGCCGGCGCATGGACCTGCCCGGCGCTCATGTCGACGGCCTCGTCGAGCGGCTGGCGCAGGCCGGACTGCTCGACGACGCTCGCGGCGGCGGGCCGGCCGCCGACGCCCTGCGTACGAAGAAGGAGGTCCTGGACCGGCTTCGCCCGGATCTGGCCTCGCTGTCCCTGACCACCTCCGAACCCGGTGACGGCCTCAGAGCGCTGGCCGCCCGCCGCTCACTGCGTGTGCAGGTGAGAGGCGCCGGCCGGGTCGGGGCGATCCTGGCCGCGCTGCTGTCCGGGGCGGGAGTCGGCGAGGTCGAGGTGCGCGACGGCGGCCGTGTCGAACCCTGGGACGTCGCCCCGGGCGGACTGCCCGCCGAAACCGTCGGCGACCGCAGGGACGAGGCCGCCCGGCAGGTCGTGCGGCGGGCGGCACCGGACCGCCCGCCCCGTCGCGGCTCCCGGGCGGCGGCGGTGGACGACGACCCGGGCCTGTCCCTGGTGATCCTGGCGCCCCGGGACGACGTCGCGGTCTACGCCCCCTCCCCTTCCGGCGCGCAGCCCCTCGTCGCCGCCGGCACCCCGCATCTGTACGCCGGGGTCGTGGAGGCCACCGGGCTGGTGGGTCCCTTCGTCCTGCCGGGCGAGACGGGGTGTGCGGGCTGCCTGCACGAGGGGCGCACCGACCAGGACCCCGCCTGGCCCCGTCTGGTCGCGCAGTGGAACTCCGGCCGGCACCGCGCGGTGCGGCCCTGTGACGTGACGTTGGCCACCACGGTCGCGGGACTGGCGGCGGCCCACGCACTGGCTTTTCTGGACGGCCGCGTCCCCTCGAGCGCGGGCGCCCGTTGGGAGGTCTCCCTGCCGGCACTGCACTGGAACGCCCGCCCGGTTCGGGCGCACTCGGCGTGTCCGTGCGGGGCGGCGGAGAAAGGTAAGGGGGAACACACCACCAAGGACGGGGTATCGCACGCGACAATGGCGGAGCAACGGCCGTCAAGGAAGTCACGCCGCAAGGCGGACCCGGCGCGGCCGGCAGGGACTTGGAGGGCGCATGTCTGATCTTCCCCGGAAGGCGGTCACCCGGACCGCCAAGCTCGCCGCGCTCCCGCTCGGTTTCGCCGGGCGGGCCACCTGGGGACTCGGCAAGAGAATCGTCGGGGAGTCCGCGGAGATCGTCGGCCGAGAGCTGCAACAGCGGACGGCGGAGCAGCTGTTCAAGGTGCTCGGTGAGCTCAAGGGCGGGGCGATGAAGTTCGGCCAGGCCCTGTCCGTCTTCGAGTCGGCTCTGCCCGAGGAGGTCGCCGGACCCTACCGGGCGGCGCTGACGAAATTGCAGGAGGCGGCCCCTCCGATGCCCACCCGCACCGTGCACACGGTGCTGCGGGAGCGGCTCGGCGCGGACTGGCAGGACCTGTTCGTCGAGTTCGAGGAGAAGCCGTCGGCCGCCGCGTCGATCGGCCAGGTGCACCGCGCGGTGTGGCACGACGGCCGCCGGGTGGCGGTCAAGGTGCAGTATCCGGGCGCCGGTGAGGCCCTGCTCTCCGACCTCACGCAGCTGAGCCGATTCGCCCGCCTGCTGGGCCCCCTCATCCCCGGCATGGACATCAAGCCGCTGATCGCGGAGTTGCGCGACCGGGTCTCGGAGGAACTGGACTACGGCCTGGAGGCGCAGGCCCAGCAGGCCCACGCCGACGAGTTCGCCGACGATCCGGACGTCGTCGTCCCCGGTGTGGTCCACCAGTGCGACCAAATCCTGGTCACGGAGTGGATCGACGGCACCCCGCTGTCGGAGGTGATCGCCGACGGCACCCAGGAGCGGCGCGACCGCGCCGGCCAGCTCCTTGCCCGTTTCCTCTTCTCCGGTCCGGCCCGCACCGGACTGCTGCACGCCGACCCGCATCCCGGCAACTTCCGGCTCCTGCCCGGCGGCCCGGCGGGCAAGGACGACTGGCGCCTGGGCGTCCTGGACTTCGGCACCGTCGACCGTCTCCCGGGGGGACTTCCGGCCACCATCGGGGCCTCGCTGCGGATGACCCTCGACGGCGAGGCGGAGGCGGTCTACGACCTGCTGCGCACGGAGGGATTCGTCAAGGAGTCCATAAAGCTCGACCCCGACGCCGTCCTCGACTACCTCGAGCCGATCATCGAGCCCGCTCAGGCGGACGAGTTCACCTTCACCCGCGGCTGGATGCGCGGCCAGGCGGCCCGTATCGCCGACCCCCGCTCCCCCGCCCACCAGCTGGGCAGGCAGCTCAACCTGCCGCCGTCCTACCTGCTCATCCACCGGGTGACTCTGAGCACGATCGGTGTGCTGTGCCAGCTGGGCGCGACGGTGCGGCTGCGGGAGGAACTGGAGGAGTGGCTGCCGGGATTCGTGCCGGAGGAGACGGAGCCCGACGAGGCGGAGGAGTCCGCCGCGGAGGCGTGAGACCGGCGAGGTGCGCGGCCGCCGCCGGCCGGTGTGTCCAGCGCTGCCGCGACTACCACCAGGAGGAGTCGAGCCGTCCCTCGATCGCCCTGAGGTGCTCACGGGAGCAGGCGTCACAGAAGTAGTGGCGGCTGCCGTTCTCCACGGAGCAGATCCAGGTGGGCTGCGGGGCCTCAGCCGTGGTGCTGCAACGGGCGCACGCGAGGGGCCGCGGCCGTGAGGTGCGGCCGCGGTCGTCACTGCCTCCGGGAAGACTGGTCACCTGGCGACGATAACTCCGTGGCCCGCCGAACCTCGGGTACAACGCCCCGCGGGGGCCGGCCGTGTGAACGGACCGGCCCCCGCGGGAGAAGTGTTCCGCCTCCCGACCGGGAGACCGCTACTGTGCGTCGGTTACTGCATGACCGCGATGGCGAGCGCGCGGCGGGCACGCAGCGAGGCGCGCTCCGCCCGGCGCTGCATCCGGCGGGCGGTCACCAGACGCATGGCCCGGCGTTCCTGCTCCGCCTCCTGCAGTCGGTCGTGCATATGCGCACGAGCCAGGGCTTCTGGAATGAGTTGCATCTCTCGGGTCCTGTTCTGGCGCGAGTCGTTCGCACCCCGGGTGGTGAGGTCTTCAGGCGCGAAGCCTGCGGGTTCGTGGGTCAACGGCTTCATCGGGGCCTGCTTCTTGGGGTCGTGCGTGAGGGGGCGGTCGATCGTTCCTGTGATGTTCATGCTGTGACCGGGTTCTTGCGCGGGCGGCCACGCGGCCGCTTCCGGGCGACGACGACACCCTGGACGAACAGCTCGCCACCCCAGACACCCCAGGGCTCGCGCCGCTCCTTGGCGCCGGCGAGGCAGGCCTCGACCAGCGGGCAGGTACGGCAGAGGGACTTGGCGTACTCGACGTCGGCCGGCGACTCGGCGAAGAAGACCTCCGGGTCGTAGGAACGGCAGGGGACGGGTACGCCGAGGTTCTCGATGGCGTCGTCGAGCGCGGTGAGCGCCGTGAGCGGGATCAAGGTGCAGTCCTCCGTGAGGCCGGGCGGGGAGATCGTTTCGGAAGGCGGTACGGACGGGGCGTGCGCTTCGAGTTGCACGGTTGTTCTTCCTCGTCTGGTCGTGCCGGCCCTGTTGGGCCGGTTGGCGGCGTGGTACCGGGTTCTTTCGCTGTCCCGAGGCCCCTTCGCTCCGTCGTCCCCGTTCGGGGAAAACAGAAGGGCCGCGGATCCCGGGTGGGGTTCCGCGGCCCTGAAGGCGCCGGCCTGATCGACGATCAGGCTGGATCACTCCAGGGTTCTGGCCCACGGAAGGCCCACATCAGGTGGTGCTGCGTCGTCTGCTCCCGGTTTCCGGCACCGACTGCCGTAAAGGCATAGGCCTGCGCCTTTGCCGCTACTGCTTCCAGTGCCTTGGTCGGTCGCTCATTGCGCTCACGGACGGGAAGACCCGCCAGAGACACGGAGGACGCCAGACGACCGGCGTGAATGCCGGACACACTGGTGCCCAGGTTCGAAACGCCGAGCAGGCACACGGAGGCGACCGAGGGATCGGTCATTTTCACGACACTGGCGGAGCTGGTGTTGATGCTGATCACTGGAATCGCCTCCTCTCGGCGGATCGGGGGGCTGGGGGTGAGCCAGCCCGACGGATATGCAAGTACAGCACGGATTCAGGGCCTTCGAGAAGGCCTCCGTCCCCGTGGCTAAGAACCTATGGGGATTGCCGGGGCATGCGCAAACTATTTTTTCGACGAGTTCCCGTCAGTCCCCTTCGTCCGCTTCCGGGGGCTCCTGACCGGCGCAGAGAGCCAGCACATCGGTCCCGTACCGGCTCAGTTTGCGGGCGCCGACACCAGGGATCCGTGCCAGTTCTCCCGCGTCGTCGGGAGCGGCCTCGGCGATCGCCATCAGGGTCTTGTCGGTGAAGACGCAGAAGGCGGGCTGTCCGCTGCGCTGCGCCGCGACGGCGCGCCACTCGCGCAGCCGCTCGTACAGCCCCTCGTCCATGTCGGTGGGGCAGTCCTCGCAGCGCATCAGTTTCATCTCGCCCGCGTCCGTGAGGGTGCGCCCGCAGACCCGGCAGCGAGCCGGTCTGCGCTGGGTCCGCCGCGGAGCGACGCCCGGTCTGCTGGTGAAGCCGCGCTCCACGCCGCCGGTGCCGAGGGTGCCGCCGCGGCCGGCGACGGCCGCCGAACCGGGGCGCAGCCCGTCCAGGAAGCGGCTGGGGCGGCGGCTCGCGCGGCCGCCTGGTGAGCGGGACAGGGCCCAGGAGACATGGAGCCGCTCGCGGGCGCGGGTGACGCCCACGTAGAGGAGGCGGCGCTCCTCCTCGATCTGCTCGTCGGTCTTCGCGTACGTGATCGGCATCATGCCCTCGGCCACGCCGACCAGGAAGACGGCGTCCCACTCCAGGCCCTTGGCCGAGTGCAGGGAGGCGAGGGTGACGCCTTGGACGGTCGGGGCGTGCTGGGTGTTCGCCCGTTCGTCGAGCTCCGCGACGAGGTCGCTCAGGGTGGCGCCGGGCTTGGCGGCGGCGAAGTCCTGCGCGAGGTTGACGAGGGCGGCCAGCGACTCCCAGCGCTCGCGCACCGCGCCCGAGCCGGCCGGGGGCTCGGTGGTCCAGCCCTCGCCCGACAGCACGGCGCGCACCTCGGAGGGCAGGTCGACGGCGTCGTCGAGCAGCGAGTCGTTGGCGCCGAAGCGGGCGGCGCCGCGCAGGGCGACGCTCGCCTTGCGCACCTCGGGCCGGTCGAAGAACCGCTCGGCGCCTCGCAGCTGGTAGGGCACTCCGGCGTCGGCGAGGGCCTGCTCGTAGGTCTCCGACTGGGAGTTGGTGCGGAACAGGACGGCGATCTCGCTCGCCGGGACCCCGGAGTCGACGAGGTCGCGGATTCGACGGGCGGCGCCCTCGGCCTCGGCGGGTTCGTCGGTGTACTCGCAGTAGACGGGTTCGGGGCCGGCGGCGCGCTGGGAGACCAGCTCCAGGCGGTGGTCGGCCGCACGGCCGCGGGCCTGGGCGAGCAGGCCGTTGGCCAGGTGGACGACCTGGGGGGTGGAGCGGTAGTCGCGGACCAGTTTGACGACGGTGGCGCCGGGGTGCCGGGTACGGAAGTCGAGGAGGTGGTCGGGGGTTGCTCCCGTGAACGAGTAGATGGTCTGGCTGGCGTCGCCGACCACGCACAGGTTGTCCCGCTCGCCGAGCCACAGGTCCAGGAGCCGCTGCTGAAGGGGGCTGACGTCCTGGTACTCGTCGACCACGAAGTGCTGGTACTGGGAGCGGACCTGCTCGGCGATGTCGTGGCGGTCCTGGAGGACGGCGACCGTCAGCAGCAGGACGTCCTCGAAGTCGATGACGGCGCGGTTGCGCTTGATGTCCTCGTAGGCGGAGTAGAGCTGGGAGATCTCGGCAGGGTCGCGGGGGACCTCACGGCCGGCCTTGGCGGCGGCGAGCGGGTAGTCGGCGGGGACGGTCTGGGTGACCTTGCACCACTCGATCTCACCCGTCACATCGCGCAGCTCACCCCGGTCCAGGCGGATCCGGCAGGCGGCGGCCGCGTCCGCGACGAGCTGGATCTTGCGGTCGACGAGCCGGGGCAGGGAACCACCGATCGCTTTCGGCCAGAAGTACTGGAGCTGGCGCAGCGCGGCCGAGTGGAAGGTGCGGGCCTGGACGCCCGCGGCGCCGAGCTGGCGCAGCCGGCCGCGCATCTCGCCCGCCGCGCGGTTGGTGAAGGTGACGGCGAGCACGCTGGAGGGCTGGAGGACGCCGGCCCGCACCCCGTAGGCGATGCGGTGGGTGATGGCCCGCGTCTTGCCGGTACCGGCGCCCGCCAGCACGCACACCGGTCCGCGCAGGGCGGTGGCCACCTCGCGCTGCTCGGGGTCGAGCCCTTCGAGCACCGCGTCGGCCGAGTCCGGTACCTGCGGGAAGAGCGTGGAGTGCGTTGCTGCTGTCACGCCGCCATGCTGCCAGGTCGGCGGAGACAGGTGAGCCGGTTGTCCACAGGCGGGCCCCCGCAGTCGTACTAATGCGGCAGGCGTCACGTGCCACAGGTGGTGCCGGGCGGGAATGACGGCCCCTTCGCGTGCGTTCCCTCTTCGCGACCCAGACCCCCAGCCGCAGAGGAGCGCGAGCCACATGCCGGGCACTGTGACGATGTACAGCACCACGTGGTGCGGATACTGCCGTCGGCTGAAGAGCCAGATGGACCGCGAGGGCATCACGTACGAAGAGATCAACATCGAGCAGGACCCGGATTCCGCGGCGTTCGTGGAGAAGGCGAATGGCGGAAACCAGACGGTCCCGACCGTGCTGTTCCCCGACGGTTCGACGCTCACGAACCCCTCGCTGGCCCAGGTCAAGCAGAAGATCGGCGCCTGACCGCTCGGCGGTTGTGCCAAGGGCGGCCCCCGAGACACCTCGGGGGCCGCCCTTTCCGCTGTCGTGCCTCAGATGAAGCTGCGGGTCGGCAGGGGCTTGCCGTACCAGAGCTCGATCAGCCGGGCCGCGATGGAGATGCCGTACGGCGGCAGGACCTCGCCCGACTCGAAGGCGGCGCTCAGGTCGTCGCGGGAGAACCAGCGGGCCTCGTGGATCTCGTCGCCGTCCACGTTGATCTCGGTCGAGGTGGCGCGGGCCATGAAGCCGAGCATGAGGCTGGAGGGGAAGGGCCAGGGCTGGCTGGCGACGTACTCGACGCGGCCGACGTTGACGCCGGCCTCCTCGAAGACCTCGCGGCGCACGGACTGCTCGATCGACTCGCCGGGCTCCACGAAGCCGGCGAGCGTGGAGAAGCGGCCTTCGGGCCAGTGGACCTGGCGGCCGAGCAGGATGCGGTCGTCCTCGTCGGTGACCGCCATGATCACGGCCGGATCGGTGCGCGGGTAGTGCTCGGCACCGCAGGCGGGGCAGCGGCGGATGTGGCCGGCCGCGGCGATGACGGTGCGCTCGCCGCAGCGGGAGCAGAAACGGTGCAGGCGCTGCCAGTTCTCCAGCGCGACGGCGTGCACCATCAGGCCCGCGTCCCGGGGTGACAGGAGCAGGCCGGCCTCGCGCAGTCCGGCCGGGCGGGCCGACTGGTCGATACGGCCGGGCAGCGCGTCCTTCTGCAGGGCGAAGTAGCTGACGCCGTCGTCGCCGGTGCCGAGGAAGTAGCGGTGCGCCTCGGTGAGGGGGGCCTCGAAGGAGGGGGTCATGACGAGCTCGGTGCGCCCGTCGGGCGCCTCGTCTATGAGGACCTGACCGCCGGAGACCACGAAACAGCGGGTGCTGGGGTGGCTCCAGGCCGCCGCGAGCCAGGCCTCGTCGAGCCGGTGGTGGGCGGCTCGGTCGATGCCGCTCGGGGCGGTGAGCGAGATGGGTCGGTCGGCGGTGTGGTCGGTCCAGGTGGTCACGGGTGCTTCCAACTCCCCCGGTAAAACGGTTGATTGGGGCGGCGGTTCGGCGGAACGTGCGGCAGGGATCGGTCGGTTCCGGCGAAGCCTCGGTACGGGGCGGCCCTCTCAGTGTCCCCCGTGCGCGGTGCGGATCCGGACGGTCCGGGACGATCAGGGCGCATGACGCCAGTTCTCCGCCAGGTCGCCCCACAGGTACGCCGTGGTCTCTACGCCTTTGAGGAGCAGGTCGAGCTCGACCTTCTCGTTCGGCGCGTGCCAGCCGTCGGACGGGACGGAGATGCCGAGGAACAGCACGGGTGCGCCCAGGACCTCTTGGAGGTCGGCGGCCGGTCCGGAGCCGCCTTCGCGCGTGTAGCGGACGGGTTTCTCGAAGGCGCGGCCCATGGCGCGGACGACGGACCGCAGAGCGGGGTGGTCCAGCGGTGTGAGACAGGGGCGGGTGGCCGCGCCGAAGACGACCTCGGCCCGGATGCCGTCCGGCACCTGCGCCGCGGCCCACTCCCGGACGGCCTTCTCGATGTGGTCGGGGTCCTGGCCGGCGACCAGCCGGAAGGAGAGCTTGACCGTCGCGGAGGACGGGATGATCGTCTTGCTGCCGGGGCCCTGGTAGCCGCCGCCGATGCCGTTGACCTCGGCGGTGGGGCGGGCCCAGACGCGCTCCAGGGTGGTGTGTCCGGCCTCCCCGTACGCGGCGTGCGACTTGGCCGTACGCAGCCACTGCCGCTCGTCGAAGGGCAGCTCGGCGAAGAGTTCGCGTTCGCGGTCGGTGAGCTCGACGATGCCGTCGTAGAACCCGGGGACGGTCACGCGCGCGTGCTCGTCGTGCAGGGCGGCGACGAGGCGGGCGACGGCGGTGGCCGGGTTGGGCACCGCGCCGCCGAAGGAGCCGGAGTGGATGTCCTGGTCGGGTCCGTGCAGCCGGATCTCGCACTCGGCCAGGCCCCGCATGCCGGTGCACACCGTGGGGGTGTCCTCGGACCACATGCCGGTGTCGGAGACGATCACGGCGTCGGCGGCGAGACGCTCCGCGTGCTCCTCCACGAGGGCCCGGAAGTGCGGGGAGCCGGACTCCTCCTCGCCCTCGACGAGGAGCTTCAGGTTGACCGCCGGGGTGCTGCGGCCGGTGGCCGCGAGGTGGGCGCGGACACCGAGTGTGTGGAAGAACACCTGGCCCTTGTCGTCAGCCGCCCCGCGCGCGTGGAGCCGGTTGCCGCGGATCTCGGGCTCGAAGGGGTCGCTGTCCCAGCCGTCCTCGCGGGCGGCGGGCTGCACGTCGTGGTGGCCGTAGACGAGCACGGTGGGTGCGTCCGGCCGGTCGGAGGGCCACTCGGCGAACACGGCGGGCGCGCCCGGTGTCTCCCAGACCTCGGCCGTGGTGAACCCGGTCTCCCTGAGCCGCGCCGCGAGCCAGTCAGCGCTGCGGCGTACGTCGGGCGCGTGCTCGGGCTGGGCCGACACGGACGGGATGCGCAGCCACTCGGCGAGGTCGTCGAGGAAGCCGGCGCGGTGCTGCTCGACGTACGAACGGACGGCGCTGACGGCACTGTCAACGGGATGGCTCATGGTCACGAGCCTATCGGCCCGCACCGACATCCTCGTTGGGCGGTTCGTCACACGACGGCTCCTCCAGAAGCAGTCGCTCGAGACCGGCCCGGCCCGGCAGACCGGTCGGCCGGACGACCTCGCCGCTGCGGACGTACACGAACGCCGCCGTGACCGATTCCAGCGGCACGCCCTGTTGCTCGGCCCAGGCCAGCCGGTACACGGCGAGCTGGAGCGGGTCGCCCGCGCGGGTGCGGCTGGTCTTCCAGTCGACGATCTCGTACGTCGCGTCCGCGCCGTCGCCCTGCTTGTAGACGGCGTCGATGCGGCCCCGCACCACGCGGCCCGCGATGGCCGTCTGGAAGGAGGTCTCGACGCGGTAGGGGGTGCGGTGGGCGTACTCGGTGCGCTCGAAGGCGTCCTTGAGGGCCTGGAGATCGTGTTCGTCGGCGATCTCGGCCTCGCTGCCGGGCAGCTCGTCGGGCTCCAGCATGGGCAGCGTCAGTTCTTCGAAGCGGGCCTCGACCCAGGCGTGGAAGCGGGTGCCGCGGCGGGCGGCGGGCTGCGGCGGGCGGGGCATGGGGCGAGCCAGCTCCTGCGCGAACGCGTCCGGATCCTCGGCCAGGCGCAGCAGCTGGGAAGCGGTGAGCGAGGCCGGCAGGGGCACGTCGGTGATCCGCCGGCGCGCGCGCAGGAGTTCTCCGGTGAGGGCGTCGAGGTCGCGGTCCCAGGAGGCGAGGGTGCGGGCCTCCTCGGCGGTGAGACGGGGGCGTCCCGGTTCCTCGGGGTGCGGGCGCGCGCCCTCCGGCGCACCGGGGTGTGCGGGGGTGTCCGGGGGCGCCGCCTGGTGGGGGACGGTGGGGCGGTCCGTGGTCCAGGTGTCCCAGTCGGCGGGGTCGCCGTCGGGGAGGGCGTCCTCACCTTGGTGGCCGCCCTCCTCGGCGAGGGCTTCGGCGAGGGCTTCCTCGTCGTCCGGGGGCAGGGGCCAGTCCGGGGCGTCGTGGGTGTACGGGTCGTGGGCGGCCGCGGGGTGGTCGTCCGGGCCGGAGGCGAGGTGCTCCAGGTGCGCGAGGACGGTCTCCGCGGCGGCCCGGCGCCGGATCAGGGCCGCCTCGTCCAGGGGCAGCGGCCACACCTGGTCGGCCATCTCCCGGTGCAGTGCCGGGTTCTCCTCGTCCTCGGCGGGTTCGTCCGCCCATGCCTCGATCTCGCCGTGTCCGGCGGCGCAGTGGTCGTGCAGGGCCCACAGGAAGTCGGACGGGCCGCGGGGCTTCTTCTGGGTGGGCCCCCACCAGTGGCCCGAGCCGAGGAGCAGGGAGCGGGGACGGGTGAAGGTGACGTACCCGAGACGGAGCTCCTCGGTGTGCTGGTGCTCCTTCATGGCGTCGTGGAAGGTTTTCAGGCCGCGGGAGTCGAAGGACTCGACGTCGGGCAGGGTGGCGGTGTCGCCGCGCAGCGCGTGCGGCAGCACCTTGCTCTGGGACGTCCACTTCTCGCGCCCCTGGGTGCTGGGGAAGGTGCCGGTGACCAGGCCGGGGACGACCACCACGTCCCACTCCAGGCCCTTGGCCCGGTGTGCGGTGAGCACCTTCACGGTGTTCTCGCCGCCGGGGAGCGCGTTGTCGAGGCCCTTCTCGTACTGGGCGGCGGTGCGCAGGAAGCCCAGGAACGCCAGCAGGGTGGCCTGGCTGTCACCCGCGGCGAACGAGGCCGCGACGTCGAGGAAGTTCGACAGGGTCTCGCGGCGCCGGGCGGCAAGCGCGTGCGGCGACGCCGAGAGCTCCACTTCGAGGCCGGTCACGGCGAGGACGCGGTGCAGGACGTCCATCAGGGGATCGGACAGCGAGCGGCGCAGATCGCGCAGCTCGGCCGCCAGGCGGGCGAAGCGCACGCGCGCGTCGGGTGAGAACGGCAGCCCGTCGTCGTCCCCGCGGCCGTCGAGCGGTGTCTCCAGGAACGTGTCGAGGGCGTCGGCGAGCGAGATCACCTCGGCCGGGTCGACCCCTTCGACGGCCTCGGCGAGCCGGCGGTCCGGGTCGTCGTCGGTGCCCACGCGCGTGTGGGACACCAGCAGCCTGGCCCGGCGTCCCAGCAGGGCGAGGTCGCGGGGCCCGATGCGCCAGCGGGGGCCGGTCAGCAGCCGGACCAGGGAGGCGTTGGCGCCGGGGTCCTGGAGGACCTCGCAGACGGCGACGAGGTCGGCGACCTCGGGCAGGTGCAGCAGTCCGGAGAGGCCGACCACCTCGACGGGGACGTCCCGGGCGACGAGCGCGCCCTGGATCTCGGCGAAGTCCGTCGCCGTACGGCACAGGACGGCGATCTCGGCGGGTGCCTTGCCGGTGTTCACCAGATGGGCGACGGAGTCGGCGAGCCAGCCGATCTCCTCGGTGTGGGTGGGCAGCAGGGCGCAGCGCACGATGCCGTCGCCCTCGGCGCCGGGGGCCGGGCGGAGGGCCTCCACGCCCGCGTGCATGGCGCGCAGCGGCTCCGCGAGCGTGTTGGCGAGGTCGAGGAGGCGGCCGCCGCTGCGGCGGTTCTCGCTGAGTGCCCGGCGGGCGGCGGGGCGGCCGTCGGCGTGGGCGAAGTGCTCGGGGAAGTCGTCGAGGTTGGCGACCGAGGCGCCGCGCCAGCCGTAGATGGCCTGACAGGGGTCTCCGACGGCGGTCACCGGGTGGCCGGTGCCCCCGCCGAACAGGCCGGCCAGGAGGATGCGCTGGGCCACCGACGTGTCCTGGTACTCGTCGAGGAGCACCACGCGGAACTCCTCACGCAGGATCTCGCCGACCTCGGGGCGGCTGCGCGCGAGGGTCGCCGACAGGGCGATCTGGTCGCCGAAGTCGAGCAGGTCGCGCTCGCGTTTCGCGGCGCGGTAGCGGACCACGAGCTCGGCGAGTTCGCGGCGCGCGGCGGCCGTGTCGGGGATCTTGCGCAGGTCGGCGTTGGTGAGTCGGGCGCCTTCCAGGGAGCGCAGCAGCCCGGCGTCGTGGGCGCGCAGGTCCTCGGGGCGGACGAGGTGCTCGGCGAGTTCGGCGTCGAGGGTGAGCAGGTCGCTGACCAGGTCGGCGAAGGAGCGGGTCAGCGCGGGGTAGGGGCCGGGGGCTTCACGCAGGACGCGTGCGGCGAGCTGGTAGCGGGTGGCGTCGGCGAGCAGGCGGGCGGTGGGCTCCAGCCCGATGCGCAGGCCGTGATCGGTCAGCAGGCGGCCCGCGAAGGCGTGGTAGGTGGAGATCACCGGCTCGCCGGGCGGGTGGTCGGGGTCGATGACGTCCGGGTCGGTGACGCCTGCCCTGACCAGCGCCTTGCGGACGCGCTCGGCGAGTTCGCCGGCCGCCTTGTTGGTGAAGGTGAGTCCGAGCACCTGTTCCGGGGCGACCTGGCCGGTTCCGACCAGCCAGACCACGCGTGCCGCCATCACCGTCGTCTTGCCCGATCCGGCTCCGGCCACGATCACCTGCGGGGCCGGCGGCGCGGTGATGCAGGCCGTCTGCTCCGGGGTGAACGGGATGCCGAGGAGCTCTTTGAGCTGATCGGGATGGGTGATGCGGGCGGGCATGTGGCAGAGGCTAGCGGCGGCCACTGACAACCGAGGCCCGATCGTCCGCCGGGCCCAGAGAAGCGCTGGTCAGCACGTGTGGTGCGGTCCGTCACACGGGCGTTCCCGTGTGACGGACCGGCGCATGCGGCACCGCGTGGTCCGCGCCGTCTCTTGCGGGACCGGGGCGCACGCGGCACCGCGTGTCCTACTCCACCACGTGCCGTCCCTCGGGCCGCGCACCGCACGAGGCCCGGAACGCGCAGTGCGTGCAGTGCTGGCCGGCGCTCGGCGTGAACCGTTCGTCGAGGACCTTGCCGGCGGCCGTGGCCAGCAGGTCGCCGGCCCACTCCCCCGCCTCCCCTTCGAGTGGTTCCTGCGCCTGCACCTTGGGCAGCGTCTCGCCGCCGTCGCGCCGGGCGGCGCCCTGACGCAGCTGCACGAGTTCGGCGCCGCCCGGCTGCGGACGTACGCCCTCGAAGAGCTCGTCCACGGCGCCCTCGCGGACGGCGAGCTGGTAGACGGCGAGCTGCGGGTGGCGGGCCACCTCGGCGGCGCTGGGCGCCTGTTTGCCGGTCTTGAAGTCGACGACGTACGCCCGGCCCTCGCCGTCTGCCTCGACGCGGTCCATCGAGCCCCGGATACGCACCTCGTAGTCGCCCGCCTCCAGGGTGACGTCGAAGCCGTGCTCACCGGCCACCGCCGTACGTCCGGTGCGAGCCCCGCCGGAGTCGACGTGCCACTTCAGGAAGCGTTCGAGCGCGACGCGCGCGTTCTCCTTCTCCTGCGCCGACTTCCAGGGCGCGTCGAAGGCGAGCGCGTTCCAGACGGAGTCCAGGCGCTCCATGAGGACGGCGAGGTCGGCCGGGGTGTGTCCGGAGGCGACCTCGTCGGCGAGGACGTGCACGACGTTCCCGAAGCCCTGCGCGACCGTGGCGGGCGCGTCGGCCTTCACCTCGCGGCCCAGGAACCACTGGAGGGCGCAGGTGTTGGCGAGCTGGTCGAG
The DNA here is from genome assembly GCF_040605435.1 of Streptomyces sp. NPDC005574. NCBI lineage: Bacteria > Bacillati > Actinomycetota > Actinomycetes > Kitasatosporales > Streptomycetaceae > Streptomyces > Streptomyces sp. NPDC005574. Next base: position 45,926 of record NZ_JBEXCW010000003.1, on the reverse strand, counting down.
GGCGCTGCCGGACAGCACGACGGGCTGGTCGCGGTCGCGCAGCGGCACCTTGCTCTCGGTCGGCTCGAACATGCCCCACCAGCGGTAGGGGTGCGCGGCCGGGACGAGCGGTCGGCCGTCCTCGTCCGCGAGCGCCGCCAGCCGGGCCAGACGGTGGGCGGCCGCCTCCCTGAGGGTGTCGGACACCTGCGGGTCGACCGTGGTGGCGCGCAGTTCGGCGACGAGCGCCGCGACGGACAGCGGGCGGCGCGGCCGCCCTGTGACGTCCCTCGGTTCGACACCCAGTTCGGTCAGGAAACGGGAGGGCTGGTCGCCGTCCTCCGCGGGGGCCTTCACGGCGGTCACCACCAGGCGCTCGCGCGCGCGGGTGGCGGCCACGTAGAACAGCCGGCGTTCCTCGGCGAGCAGCGCGCCCGGAGTGAGGGGTTCGGCGAGGCCGTCGCGGCCGATGCGGTCGGCCTCCAGCAGGGAGCCACGGCGGCGCAGGTCCGGCCACAGCCCCTCCTGGACGCCCGCGACGAGGACCAACCGCCATTCCAGGCCCTTGGAGCGATGCGCGGTCATCAGGCGTACGGCGTCGGGGCGGACGGCGCGCCGGGTGAGGGTGTCGGCGGCGATGTCCTCCGCCTCGATCTCCTCCAGGAAGTTCAGCGCGCCACGGCCGCCGGTGCGTTCCTCCGCGCGGGCCGCGGTGGCGAACAGCGCGCACACCGCGTCGAGGTCGCGGTCGGCGTTGCGGCCGGCCGCGCCGCCGCGCCGCGCCGCGCGTTCCAGGCGGGTCGGCCACGGCGTGCCCTGCCACAGGTCCCAGAGCGCCTCCTCGGCCGTGCCGCCGCCCGCGAGGCGCTCCCGGGCCTTCGCGAGCAGCGCGCCGAGTCGCTGCGCACCGCGCGCGTAGGTGGGGTCGTGCGCGATCAGACGTTCCGGCTCGGCCAGCGCGCGCGCGAGGAGGTCGTCCGAGGGCGGCGGCAGCGGGTTGCCCGCGGCCCTCTCCTCGTCCCGCAACGCCCGCCCGAGGCGGCGCAGATCGGCCGCGTCCATGCCGGCCAGGGGCGAGGCCAGCAGGGTGAGGGCCGTTTCGGTGTCCAGCCAGCAGGCCCCGGACACCGGCTTCCCGGACACCGGCTCTCCAGCTCCCGCCCCGGGTTCGTCCCCGGGCGGGACACCGTCGGTCTCAGCGGCGGGTGCCTCACCGGGGTCGCTCCCGCCGGGCGCGGGGACGCCCTCGGTGCCCCTGTCGACCGCGCGTACGGCGTCGGTGCCCTCGTCGACCACGCCTGCGCCATCGGGGTCCCCGCCGACCACGCGTACGCCATCAGGGTCCCCGCCGACCACGCGTACGCCATCAGGAGCCTCGCCGGCCCGTACGTCGCCGACCGCCTCCGCTGCCGGCTCACCGACGTCGGCCCCGTCGGCCGCCCGCACGCCGGGCACCTCCTCCGCCGCCTCCCCATCGGTGTCCTCAGTGGGCTTCGCGCCGGCATCACCTCCCGTCGTCCCCGTGACGCCGGTGGTGGGTTCCGCGGGTGCCGACGCAGCCCTGGCGACAGTGCGCAGTGCCGTCAGCAGGGGTGCCACCGCGGGTTCGTGGCGCAGGGGCAGGTCGTCGCCGTCGATGTCCAGAGGGACGCCGGCGGCGGTGAGGGCGCGGCGGACCGTCGGGATCGTGCGGGAGCCGGCGCGCACCAGGACGGCCATCTCGCGCCAGGGGACACCGTCCTCCAGGTGCGCCCGGCGCAGGATGTCGGCGATGTTGTCCAGTTCGGTGCCCGGTGTCGGGTAGGTGAAGACCTCGACGCGTCCCCCGTCGTGGACCGGCGTGAGCTCCCGGTGGGCGCGCACCTTCTCGGCCGGGAGGCGGGTCAGGGGCATGCGCTGGGTCAGCAGGCGGGTCGCGGCCAGCACGGTGGCGCCGGAGCGGCGGGAGGTCCTGAGGACCTCCACCGGAGCCGGACGGCCGTCCGCGCGCGGGAAGGCGTCCGGGAAGTCCAGGATGCCGTTCACGTCAGCGCCCCGGAACGTGTAGATCGACTGGTCGGGGTCGCCGAACGCGACGAGGGTGCGGCCACCTCCGGCGAGCGCGTGCAGCAGTCGTACCTGCGCCGGGTCGGTGTCCTGGTACTCGTCGACGAGGACGGCGTCGTACTGCGCGGCCAGGCGCTCGGCGACCTCGGGGCGGCGGGCGAGGAGCACCGCGCGGTGGACGAGTTCCGCGTAGTCGAGGACACCCTGCATGTCGAGCACGTCCAGGTACTCGGCGAGGAAGGCTGCCGCGGCCCGCCAGTCGGGGCGGCCGATACGGCGGGCGAAGGCGTCCAGTGCGCCGGGCTCCAGGCCCAGTTCGCGGCTGCGGGCGAGGACCGCGCGTACCTCGTCGGCGAAGCCGCGGGTGGTGAGGCACGCGCGCAGGTCGTCCGGCCAGCGCACGGGGGCGAGGCCGAGCCGCTCCAGGTCGGGCTGGCCCGCGAGGAGACCCCTGACGGTGACGTCCTGCTCGGGGCCGGACAGGAGCCGCAGCGGCTCCACGAACAGGCCGGCGTCCTGGTGGGCGCGGACCAGGGCGTAGCAGAAGGAGTGGAACGTGGTGGCGCGCGGCGCACGTGCCGCACCCGTGCGCAGCGCCATGCGGTCACGCAGTTCGACGGCCGCCCGGCGGCTGAAGGTCAGCACCAGAACGCGCGCGGGGTCACCGCCCCGGGCGATACGCGCCGCCACGGACTCGACGAGCGTGGTGGTCTTCCCCGTACCCGGGCCTGCGAGGACGAGCAGCGGTCCGGCCCTGTGGTCAACCACCGCGCGCTGTACGGCGTCCAGACGAGGGGGGTCCACAGGAGTCGGCGGGGTACGTACCAGCCGGTAAGCGCCACGGCTCCCCCGCCGCACCTCGGGGTGCGACGGGCGCCTGGTGAAGGAAGAGGAGCTCACGTGGTTCGCCGGTCCTGGTGGGTGTGCGATCTGTCACTGCCGGCGTCGAACGCCGTCGTCGGGTCGTGGTGGTCGGGTCACGGGCGGTCCGGCCGTCGCGCGTGGAGGACGGTGACCGCGGGATGAGAGAGACACGTGCAGCCGACGCTACGCCCGGGGATCGTGCGGAAGCAGCGCTTCCCCTTCATCCCCCACGGCGCTCACAGCACCCACGGCGCCCGCGCCCCTCGTCCCACGAACGTACGTCATGCCACGACCGTGCCCCGATTCCCCCGTACGGATCACGAGGTGCCCCCAGGGCCGCCGGATGGCCGAAGCTGTCGGGTGTGACCTTCCGCGCGTCCGCCGCCGTCCCACCGCGCCCGTGCCATGTCGAGCCGCGGCACATGGCCCTCGGCGGCCCGGCTCGCCTGCTTCAGGGGCGTCCCCTCGGCGCGGTAGTGGGCGAGCGCCCGCAGTTCGTGGCCCGTCAGCAGGACGCCGTCCGCCCGGACCACGCGCCACCACGCGACCGCCCCTCCGTAGAGGGCCATCACCCGGCCGACCTGGCGGGGACCGCCCTCTTCGAGCCACTCGGCGACGTCCCCGTACGTCATCACGCGCCCGGGCGGGACCGTCTCGGCGACCTCCAGGACGCGCTCGGCGTACTCCGGCAGGGCGTCCGCGGGGCCGGGGCGGGCATCCTCGTAGGTGGGCCCCATGTCCTCGCGGTCCGGCCGGCGGCCCGCGGAGCCCGGGCGGATGTCGTCCTCCGGAAGGCTGTCCTCGCTCATCCGCCCCATCCTGCCCCACCCCACCGACAACGTGACACGGTCACCACTGAGCGTATTCCTCGCCCCCGAGCGGCGCTTCGGGCAGACTGTGCGCCCCCGCATTTGCACCCTGATGCCCCCCTGTGTCGGCGGGGCATGCCACCATCGTGCGGGCGGTGACCGGTGATACGAGATCAAGAAGAGACGATGAAGCAGCAGGGCGCACAGCCCGAGGGCGCTGAGAGCACCTCCGACGCTTCGTCGCGCCCGGACACCGCCGACGCGGACGCGAGAAGCGGGAAGACAGCCGGGGAAGGCCGCGACAAGACGTCGCCCGAGGCCCCGGAACAGACGCCCGGCGACGGGCTCGGGTGCGAGGAGACGCACGTCGAGGCGGTCGAGGGCGACGAACCGCTGCTGCCCGCGCGCGTGCACCGCCCCTCCGACCTGATGCGTCTCCTGGTGGGTGTGCTGGCCGTCGTGCTGCTGCTCGGCATCGCCGCGTTCGCCCACGGCACCACCTCCGGTCTCGAACAGGACATCAACAAGGGCACCGGACAGGCGCCCGACCTGTTGATCAAGATCGCCGGGCTGGCCTCCAGCATCGCGATCCTGCTGGTGCCGGTCGCCTTCGCGATCGAGCGGTTGATCAAGCGCGACGGACTGCGCATCGCCGACGGCGTCCTCGCGGCGGTCCTCGCGCACGGCGTGACCCTCGCCACGGACCTGTGGGTCGCCAAGGGCGCCCCGGGCTCGATCCAGGAAGCGCTCACCCAGCCCTCGCCCGGCGACATACACGCCCTGACCGACCCCGTGCACGGCTATCTGGCGCCCGTCATCGCGTACATGACGGCCGTCGGCATGTCGCGCCGGCCGCGCTGGCGCGCGGTGCTGTGGATGGTGCTGCTCCTCGACGCGTTCTCGATGCTGGTGACCGGTTACACGACGCCGTTCTCGATCATCCTGACCGTGCTGATCGGCTGGACCGTCGCCTACGGCACGCTGTACGCGGTCGGCTCACCCAACGTCCGTCCCACCGGTCAGACCCTGATCGCCGGGCTGCGGACCGTCGGCTTCCACCCGGTAAGCGCGGCCCGCGAGGAGCTGCCGGACACCGCGGAGATCGGTGACCGGGGCCGGCGCTACTTCGTGACCCTGGAGGACGGGCCGCCGCTGGACGTGACCGTGGTCGACCGCGAACAGCAAGCTCAGGGCTTCTTCTACCGCGCGTGGCGCAACCTGACGCTGCGCGGCTTCGCCACCCGCAGCAGCCTGCAGTCGCTGCGCCAGGCCCTGGAACAGGAAGCCCTTCTGGCCTACGCGGCCATCGCTGCCGGCGCCAACGCCCCGAAGCTGATCGCGACCTCCGAACTCGGCCCCGACGCCGTCATGCTCGTCTACGAGCACACCGGCGGACGCACCCTCGACTCGCTGCCCGACGAGGCGATCACCGACGACCTGCTGCGCGACACCTGGCACCAGGTGCGGGCGCTGCAGTCGCGGCGCATCGCGCACCGCAGGCTGGTCGGCGACGCCATTCTGGTGGATCGTTCCGGCACGGTGATCCTCACCGACCTGCGCGTCGGCGAGATCGCGGCCGGTGACCTGCTGCTGCGCATGGACGTCTCCCAGCTGCTGGTGACCACCGGCCTGCGGGTGGGGGCCGAGCGCGCGGTGGCCTCGGCGGTCGGCATGCTCGGCCCCGACGCCGTCGCCGACTGTCTGCCGATGCTGCAACCCATCGCCCTGAGCCGCTCCACGCGGGCGACGCTGCGGAAACTGGCCCGGGAGCGGGCGCAGCGCGAGCGCGAGGCCGTGCTGGAGGCGTCCCGGCAGGCCAAGCAGGCGCGGCTGGAGGCGAGCGAGGACGCCGCGGGACCCGTCGTACTCGAAAAGCCCGACAAGAAGGCCGTACGCGCGGAGCAGCGGGCCGAGAAACGGGCCATCGACGAGGCTCTGGACGAGGCGCGCGAGGAGGACCTGCTCACCCAGATCCGCCACGAGGTTCTGCTGATCAGACCGCAGGCTCCGGTGGAGCCGGCCCGTCTCGAACGGGTGCGGCCGCGCACGCTGCTGAGTTTCATCGCCGGTGCGATCGGCGCGTACTTCCTGTTGACGCAGCTCACCCACATCGAGTTCGGCCCGCTCGTGGCCAACGCGGAGTGGGGTTGGGTCGCCGCGGCCGTGCTGTTCTCGGCGCTGAGCTACTTCGCGGCGGCGATGGCGCTGCTGGGCTTCGTCCCGGAGCGGGTGCCGTTCCTGCGGACCGTGGCGGCGCAGGTCGCCGGGTCCTTCGTCAAGATCGTCGCGCCGGCCGCCGTGGGCGGGGTCGCCCTCAACACGCGCTTCCTGCAGCGCTCGGGTGTGCGGCCCGGGCTCGCGGTGGCGAGTGTCGGCGCGTCCCAGCTGTTCGGCCTCGGCTGCCACATCCTGATGCTGCTGTCGTTCGGCTATCTGACCGGTACCGAGAAGACGCCGTCGCTGTCGCCCTCCAGGACGGTCATCGCGGGACTGCTGACGGTGGCGGTGCTCGTGCTGGTGGTGACGTCGGTGCCGTTCCTGCGGAAGTTCATCGTCACGCGCGTGAGGTCCCTGTTCGCGGGGGTCGTGCCGCGCATGCTGGACGTGCTGCAGCGGCCGCAGAAGCTCGTCACCGGAGTCGGCGGCATGCTGCTGCTGACCGCCTGCTTCGTCATGTGCCTGGACGCGTCGATCCGCGCCTTCGGCGACCAGTCGACCTCGCTCAGCATCGCCAGCGTCGCGGTGGTCTTCCTCGCCGGCAACGCGCTCGGCTCGGCGGCCCCCACCCCGGGTGGTGTCGGCGCGGTCGAGGCGACCCTGACAGTGGGTCTGATCGCGGTGGGCCTGCCCAAGGAGGTCGCCGCGCCGGCGGTCCTGCTGTTCCGTCTGCTGACCCTGTGGCTGCCGGTCCTGCCGGGCTGGCTCGCCTTCAACTACCTCTCGCGCAAGGGCTCGCTGTAGGACGACGGCCGCGGGGCACCGGTCGGTCCGCAGAGGTACTCCGGACGGCTCGCGCCCCGAGCGGTGCCCCGCGCGCGGGCGCAGGATGGGAGCATGCCGAGCTCCCGCCGACTGCGCGCCACGGCCGCGACCGCCGTCGCCCTCCTGCTGTCCTCCGTGCTGGCGGGCTGCGGCGACGACGCCAAGGACGGGGACCTGACAGCCCAGAAGCTGGACTGGAAGAGCTGCCCGGCCCCGTCCGCCGCGGAGGGCGGCGGTGACGCCCCGTCGCCGCTGCCGGACGGCGACACCTGGCAGTGCGCCACCATGCGGGCACCGCGGGACTGGAACAAACCCAAGGGCGACACGATCGGACTGGCGCTGATCCGGGCGAAGGCGAGCGGCGCCGCCGACCGGCGCATCGGGTCGCTCGTCTTCAACTTCGGCGGCCCCGGCGGCTCGGGCGTCACCACCCTGCCCGCCTTCGGCAAGGACTACGCGGCCCTGCGCACCCGCTACGACCTGGTCAGCTTCGACCCGCGTGGGGTCGGTCGCAGCGCACCCGTGCAGTGCGAGGACGACCAGCAGCTGGACGCCTACTTCCAGCAGGACGCCACCCCCGACGACGCGGCCGAACGCACCGACTTCCTGAACAGCACCAAGGACTTCAACGCTGCCTGCGAGAAGAACTCCGAGAAGATGCTGCCGCACGTGCGCACCACGGACGCGGCCCGCGACATGGACCTGATGCGCCAGGTACTGGGCGACCCGAAGCTGAACTACTTCGGCATCTCCTACGGCACGGAACTCGGCGGCGTGTACGCCCACCTCTTCCCGACGCACGTCGGCCGCGCCGTGTTCGACGCGGTCGTGGACCCGACGCAGAACCCCGAGCAGAGCTCGCTGGGACAGGCCAAGGGGTTCCAGCTGGCGCTCGACAACTTCGCCCAGGACTGCGTCTCCAAGGCCGAGGACTGCCCCGTCGGCGACAGTGCGACGAACGTCAAGGACCGCATCGCCAAGCTGCTCAGGGACCTCGACAGCAAGCCGATCCCCGGTGTCTTCCCGCGCCGGCTGACCCAGACCGCCGCCACCGGCGGCATCGCCCAGGCCCTGTACTCCAAGGACTTCTGGGCGTACCTCACCGAGGGTCTGGAGCAGGCGTACGACGGTGACGGCAGGGTCCTGATGCTGCTGTCCGACTCGCTGAACGGGCGCAACGACGACGGCACGTACAGCAACATCACGGCCGCCAACGTGTCCATCAACTGCGCCGACGACCGGCCGCGCTACACCGCCGGTTTCGTGGAGAAGAAGCTGCCGGAGTTCCGGGCGGCCTCGGCACTGTTCGGCGACTTCCTGGCCTGGTCCATGGTCAGCTGCACCGACTGGGCGGTGGCGGGTGCCGCCGACCATCCCGACGTGAGCGCGCCCGGAGCGGCGCCGATCCTCGTCGTCGGCAACACCGGGGACCCCGCTACGCCCTACGAGGGCGCGAAGAAGATGGTGGACGCGCTCGGCAGCGGCGTCGGCGTCGAGCTGACGTACAAGGGGCAGGGGCACGGGTCGTACGACAGCGGGGACAAGTGCGTGCAGGCCGCCGTGAACCGCTATCTCCTGAACGGCGCGGTACCGGCGGCCGGCACCGTCTGCTCCTGAAAAACAGCAGGTCAGAGCGTTATCCACAGGACCCGACGGTCGCTGTGTGATCCGCCTACCATGGCCTGAACGCCACCCGCGGCACGATGCGGGTGGCCTGCGAGGGGGGAAGACGATGACGCGTTTCGTACGGTGGGCGGCCCTGGCGGCCGCCGCCGCACTGCTGACGGCGGGCTGTGGCGGCGGCTCGTCCGGTGACGGCAGGAACGGCGGGGGGTCGAGCGCGAGGGACCCCTCTGCCGCCTCGCCGTCGGGCACGTCCACGGCGGCGGCCCTGCCCTCGTCACTCACCTCGCAGAAGCTGTCCTGGGGGCGCTGCGGGGCCACCGCTGACTCTCCCGCGCCGGGAAGCGACTGGCAGTGCGCGACGCTCAAGGCGCCACTGGACTGGTCACGACCGGGCGGCGAGACCATCGGTATCGCGCTGATCCGGGGCAGGAGCCGGGGCGGCGACCGCATCGGCTCACTGCTGTTCAACTTCGGCGGCCCCGGCGCCTCCGGCGTCTCCACGCTGCCCGCGTACTCCGCCACGGTGTCCGCGCTGCGGGAACGCTACGACCTGGTGAGCTGGGACCCTCGCGGCGTCGGCGCCAGCGAGGGGCTGCGCTGCCGCTCCGACAAGGCGATCCAGGCCGCCGAGACGGTGGACGCCACACCGGACACCCCGGCCGAGGAACAGGCGTACTTCCGGGACGCCGCCGACTTCGGCACAGGCTGCCGGAAGGCCGCCGGGAAGCTGCTGGCGCACGTCTCGACCACCGACACCGCCCGCGACATGGACCTGATGCGCCAGGTCCTCGGCGACAGGAAGACGCGCTACTTCGGCATCTCCTACGGCACCGAGCTCGGCGGCGTGTACGCCCACCTGTTCCCGCAGAACGTGGGGCGGCTGATCCTCGACGCGGTCGTCGACCCGAGCGCCGGCACGGTGGGCCACGCGGAGAACCAGGCCCGCGGCTTCCAGCGCGCGCTGAACGACTACCTCAAGTCCACCGGCCAGGACCCCGAGCAGGGCTCACGGAAGATCGCTGACCTGCTGAAGCGGCTCGACGCGAAGCCGCTGCCCACGGCGTCCGGGCGGAAGCTGACCCAGACGCTGGCGGTCACCGGCATCGTGCTGCCGCTGTACAGCAAGTCCGGCTGGCCCACCCTGACCAGCGCCCTGGCCTCGGCCCGGGAGGGGGACGGCTCGGAGCTGCTGACCCTTGCCGACGAGTACAACGAGCGGGACTCCTCCGGACACTACGGCACGACGACGCACGCGCAACGGGTCATATCGTGCCTGGACGACAGGCAGCGGCCGACGCTCGCCGAGACCAGGAAGCTGCTGCCGGCGTTCGAGAGGATCTCACCGGTCTTCGGGAGCTACATGGGCTGGGACACGGCCGGCTGGTGCCACGACTGGCCGGTGGCGGGTCAGTACGACACCCCGGAGGTGAAGGCGTCCGGTGCGGCGCCGATCCTGGTGGTCGGCAACACCGGCGACCCGGCGACGCCCTACGAGGGGGCGCGCAGGATGGCCGACGAGCTGGGCAGCGGTGTCGGTGTGGAGCTCACCTGGAAGGGCGAGGGACACGGGGCGTACGGGAGCGGCAGCGACTGCGTCGACTCCACGGTGAACGCGTACCTGCTGAAGGGAACGGTGCCGAAGGACGGCAAGGTCTGCTCATGACGACGGCGGGGGCCTCACGCACCGTCGATGCGCGAAGCCCCCGCCGTCCGGGCCGGGATGCCGGCTCAGTAGACCGGCTTGTCCGGTTCGATCTGGTTGACCCAGCCGATGACACCGCCGCCGACGTGCACGGCGTCCGAGAAGCCCGCGGACTTCAGCACGGCGAGGACTTCCGCACTGCGGACACCCGTCTTGCAATGCAGGACGATCTTCTTGTCCTGCGGCAGGGTCTCCAGGGCGGTGCCCATGAGGAACTCGTTCTTCGGGATCAGCCTGGCGCCGGGGATCGAGACGATCTCGTACTCGTTGATCTCGCGGACGTCGATGATCTCGATGTTCTCGCCGTCGTCGATCCACTCCTTGAGCTGCTTGGGAGTGATCGTCGAGCCTACGGCCGCCTCCTGGGCCTCCTCGGACACGACACCGCAGAAGGCCTCGTAGTCGATGAGCTCGGTGACGGTGGGGTTCTCGCCGCAGACCGCGCAGTCGGGGTCCTTGCGGACCTTGACCTGGCGGTACTGCATCTCCAGGGCGTCGTAGATCATCAGGCGGCCGACGAGCGGCTCACCGATGCCGGCGAGGAGCTTGATCGCCTCGTTGACCTGGATGGAGCCGATGGACGCGCACAGCACGCCCAGGACGCCGCCCTCGGCGCACGAGGGGACCATGCCGGGGGGCGGGGGCTCCGGGTAGAGGCAGCGGTAGCACGGCCCGTGCTCGGACCAGAAGACGGAGGCCTGACCGTCGAATCGGTAGATCGATCCCCACACGTACGGCTTGTTCAGCAGCACGCAGGCGTCGTTGACCAGGTAGCGGGTCGCGAAGTTGTCCGTGCCGTCGACGATCAGGTCGTACTGGCTGAAGATGTCCATCACGTTGTCGGCTTCGAGCCGCTCCTCGTGCAGGACCACGTTCACGTACGGGTTGATGCCCAGCACGGAGTCGCGCGCGGAGGCGGCCTTGGAGCGGCCGATGTCGGCCTGGCTGTGGATGATCTGCCGCTGCAGGTTCGACTCGTCGACCTCGTCGAACTCCACGATGCCGAGCGTGCCCACGCCCGCCGCGGCCAGGTACATCAGCGCCGGCGAGCCCAGGCCGCCGGCGCCCACACAGAGCACCTTGGCGTTCTTCAGCCGCTTCTGCCCGTCCATCCCCACGTCGGGGATGATCAGGTGGCGGGAGTACCTGCGGACCTCGTCTACGGTGAGCTCGGAGGCGGGCTCGACCAGGGGTGGCAGCGACACGGGGACTCCGTTGGTCGGTCAATCACTACAGTTGTTCTCGGCGTAACACTGCCATGGGCTTCTTCATTCCGAGACACCCGTTCCGACCCGCGAGACGATGTCGTCCCAGTAGCCGGGCATGGCCTCCCAGGGGTCGGTGCGCCCGCCGAAGTCCGTGCGGTCGGTGAACCAGATAGTGGCGGCTCCCTGCCAGCGGGCGATCCGCAGGGCTTCGTCGAGATGCCCCCGCGGGACGCCGTGGACGAAGTGGCAGAAACGCTCGGGAGGGTGGTCGGCGGTCCACTCGGCCACCTGCGACCAGCGGTAGTCGCTCCAGGCGCCGGAGAAGGTGACGAGCTGGTCGGCCTGTTCGGCGAAGCCGGGGTGCGGATGGGTGCCGTGGTTCAGCACGATGTGCGCGTCGGCGCGGAGCGCGCGCAGGGTGGTGGCCGTGCGGCGGACCGCGGGCAGTTCGGTGCGCTCGGTCGGGCAGTGGTCGAGGAGGAAGCCGTCGACCCGGTACCAGTCGGTGTAGCGGTGCGCGTCGGAGATCACCTCGCCGAAGGCACGGGAGCCGTACCGCGCGTCGAGGTGGCCGAGGACGCGCACGCCGGCGTTGCGCAGCCGGCCGGCCGCTTCCAGACAGTGCGGATCGGGGCGGCTGCCGGGGCCGCCGCCCGAGACGTTCAGGACGACCCAGTGCAGGGGCGTGCCGGGGCGGGTGAGTCCGGCCCATTCGGTGGGGGCGACAAGGGGGTGCGCATAGCCGGGGATGCCCAGCCCGGTGCGGACGCCGGTGCTCGCTCTTGTGCTGGTCACAGGCGGCATGCCGCCTCCATCCAGATGTCGGCGAGGGACTCCTCGAGGTTGATCCGGGGCCGCCAGCCGAGGCGGTCGCGGGCCGTGCGCACGTCGGCCTGCTGCCAGTTGCCGCAGCCGTCCGGGTACGGGTAGGCGACGGGAGCGGCGTGGTCGGAGTCGGTTCGCGGGTGGCCGATGGACGCCCTGAGCTGACCGGGCGCTCCGTCGAGTTCGTGGAGGGCGCCGCCGTATCCGGCGACGCGGGCGAGGACGGCGGCGGCGTCGCGGAGGCGCACGGCACGGCCCGAACCGATGTTGATGACGCCTTGCGCGGCGGACAGGGAGGCGGCGTGGACGGCGCGGGCCACGTCGCGTACGTCGACGAAGTCGCGCTGGGCGCCGAGGCCGCCGAGTTTGAGTTCGCCGTCGCCGGACTGCATGGCGCGGCGCATGGCCTCGGCGAGGCGGCCGAGGGGGGAGCCGGCGGGGGTGCCCGGACCGGCGGGTGAGAAGACCCGCAGGACCACGGCGTCCAGGCCGGAGCCCAGGACCAGCTCGGTGGCGGCGAGTTTGCTGACGCCGTAGGGGCCACCGGGGCGGGGCACGGCGTCCTCGGCCGTGGAGGAGCCGGGCTGGCTCGGGCCGTACTCGGCGCCGCAGCCGATCTGTACCAGCCGGGCGCCGCAGCCGCTGCGGCGCAGGGCCTCGCAGACGGTGGCGACGGCGACGGTGTTGTGGCGGGTGAGTTCGCGGGCCCCGCCGCGGGTGGCGCCCGCGCAGTTGACGACGACGCCGGGGTGGACCGCGTCGAGGAAGCGGGTGAGGGCGCCGGGGCTGCCGGACGCGAGGTCGAAGCGGACGTCGGCGTCGTCGCCGCGGCCGAGTGCGGTCAGCTGTACGGCCGGGTCGGCGAGGAGGCGGTCGGCGACGAAGCGGCCGAGGTAGCCGTTGGCTCCGATCAGCAGAACTCTCATCGGGCGGCTCCCGGGGCCGAGGCTTCGGGTCGGGAGGTGATCATCTGGGGTTCTCCTTCAGCGGGGGTGGTGCGGTTGCCTCCGGCGGCTGGGCCGGGCGCCTGCGGCTGGGCGTGGTGGACGGGCGACCTTCGCGGGGTGGCGGTACGGCCGGACGCCCGCGGCAGGTCGTGGAGGTGGCGCGCTGGTGTTCTGCGCGCGGGGGCGGTTCGGTCGGCGCGCGGGGGCACCGTGGGGCGGGACGGCCGGAGGGAGCCCGGGGTGACCGACGCGGTCACCATGGCTGGTCCGTGGGGGCGTGGGCCGACGCTCGGGTCAGGGTGCGGGTCGCGTGCAGCAGCAGGGCGACGGCTGCGACCGCGCAGGTGAGCGTGGGGACGGCGGCCGGGCCCCAGGTGTCGACGACCGTCTTCACGGGGGTCGCCAGAAGGGCGCAGCCGGGGAGACGGGCCGCGAACACGCTGGCCAGGGCGGTCAGTTGAGCCGCCGCTGTCGCGGCGAGGGCGAGGGCGGCGGCCTGGGGGAAGCCGTGGAGGATGAGGAGGCGGGCCAGGAGGAGGAGGGCGCCCAGGGTGGTGGCGCGGACGTAGGCGGCGGGTTCGTCCAGGACCGCGGCGCACAGGGCCAGCAGGGCGCCGAGTGCGCCGAGGTACAGGGCGAACGTTCCCAGCAGGAGGGGGCGCGTGGAGGCGGTGAAGTCCTCCAGTCCTCGGCTGGCGGTCAGTCTGCGGCGGGCGCGCACGGTGAACAGGTGGGCGCACCAGGCGGCCGGGGCGCAGGACAGGGCCAGCGCGAGGACGGGGGCTGCCGTGAGGGGCCAGGGGCCGGCGGGGGATCCCGTGGGCGGTTCGTCGGGGCCTCCGGTGACGGCGGTGTGGAGCAGGCCGTCGCCGAGGAGGGCGTGGGCGAGCAGCCAGCAGGTCGCGAGGCCGGCGACGCGCACGCCGGGCGGTGTGCGGTCCCTCGCGCCGAGCGGGCCGCGGGCGAGCGCGGCGCGCAGACCGACCGCCACGGCGAGGATGCCCACGGCCGCCGCGATCAGGCGGTCCTGGCCGTGGGTGAGGCGCAGTGCCGCCATGGTGGCGGCGCCCAGCGCACCGGGCAGGAGGGACAGCAGCGCCCAGACGGCGCGGACCCGGGGGGCGGTGACGGGGGCGGTGGGCGGAGGTGTCCCGCCGTCACGGGGAGTGCGGGCGTACAGCTCCTCGGCCAGCGAGAAGACATCCCGGTGGCGGAAGCGTGTCGCGGTGCGGTCGGTGACACCGTGGGTCTCCAGACCGGCCGCGATCTCCAGGGGGTCCACGGCGCGCTCGCACAGGTCGCGATGACGGTGCATCAGCGCTTTCACGGGGTCGGCGGCGGTACGGCGGGGAGAGGCCGCCTGGGTACGCCCGGCAGCCACGCCACCGGCACGCCCGGCACGCCCGGCGTCGCCCTCACCAGGCTCGCTGGCCTCACCGGCAAGCGCGGCGCTCGCCTCGGTGGCGGTGCGCCCGGCAGCCACCTCGGCGGCGATTCGCCCGGCACCGGGGGTGCCTGGGGTACCGGCACCCCCGGCACTCACCTCGCCCGAACGCCCTGCACGCGCCTCATCCAGCCGTTCGGCCACCCCCTCGCCGGTACGCCCGGCACGCGCCTCACCCCCAGGCCCGGCCACCACCTCGCCTGTACGCCCGGCCCGCGCCTCGCCGGTACTCCCAGCGCGCGCCTTGCCCCCAAACCCGGCCCGCGCCTCGCCGGTACTCCCAGCACGCGCCCCGCCCCCAAACCCAGCCACCGCCTCGCCGGTACTCCCAGCACGCGCCCCGCCCCCAAACCCAGCCACCGCCTCGCCGGTACTCCCGGCACACGCCTCGCCCCCAAGCCCGGCCACCGGCCGGCCGGCACCCTCCGCACCCCCGACGTCACCGGCGCCGTAGCCCCACGCAGAGCTCCAGCCCTCCCCCGGCTCGCGGTTGTCCCGCCCGTCCGTGTCCGCCGTCAGCCACTGTTGCCGTGGGTCCCATCCGCCGACACTGCTCGGCCTTTCGAGGCGGTCCACCTCCCCCCGGCCGCTCACTTCCCCGAGCCCGCCCATGTCCCCCGAGCCGCCCACGCCTCGCAGACCCCTCATGTCCCCTGAGCCGCCCACGCCTTGGAGGCCGCTCGTGTCCCCCGAGCCGCCCACGCCTCGCAGACCCCGCATGTCCCCTGAGCCGCCCACGCCTCGCAGCCCGCCCATGTCCCCCGAGCCGCCCACGCCTCGCAGACCGCTCACGTCCCCCAAGCCCTCCGCGCCCTCCGCGTGTCGCAGATCGCTTGTCTCCTCCGAGCCCCCCACGCCTCGCAGACCGTCGCTCGTCTCCCCCAGGCCGCCGCGCACGCCTCGCAGGCCGCTCGTGTCCCCCCAGCCCCCCGCGTCGCGCGGACCGTTCGTCTCCCCCGGGCCGCTCATCGCGCTCCGTCCGTGGCGGGGACGGGGTCGGTGGCCCGTGCCGGGGGGCCCGCTTCGCGGCCGGGGGCGTCGTGGGCCGTGCCGCGCGAGCCCGGGCCGGTCCAGTGGCCGGGTACATGGGCCTCGGCGGGGGCGGCGAACGGAAGGGGGTCGCCGGCGGCGTCGAGGACGACCCGGCGGACCGGGCAGTGCGAGACGATCTCCAGGTAGATGCCGTGGAAGGCGGCGGTGTTCTGCTCGACGGTGAACAGTTCGAGCGCCCGGGCGCGGGCGGCGGCGCCGAGGCGCTCACGGCGTTCGGGGTCGCGCAGCAGCGTCAGGCACGCCTCGGCGAGCGCCCGCGGGTTGCGCGGGGGCACGACGAGGCCCGTGCCGCCGATGACCTCCACCACCGCGCCGACGTCCGTGGAGACCGTGGCCCGGCCGCAGAACATGGCCTCGACCAGGCTCGCCGGGAACCCCTCGACGACGCTGGACAGGACGGTCACGGAACCCGAGGCGTAGGCGTCGGCCGGGGACGGCACCTCGGGGCCGCCGACCTCCACGAAGGAGACCGGGTTGTCGCCGACGGTGTGCGGGCCGTCGGCCTCGTCGGGGAAGAGCTGTGCGGCCAGGGCCCTGCAGTGGCCGAGGTAGGCGGCGCCTCCGGGACCGGCGGGAGCGCCGACGATCCTGAGGCGGGTCCTCGGCTCCTGCCTGCGGATCTCCGCGAAGGCGTGCAGGAGGGACACCAGATCCTTGGCGGGTTCCACGCGGCCGACCCAGACGAGGGTGCCGGGGTCCGCGGACTCGGTCGACTCGCCCACGTCCGCGAAGTGGGCCGCGTCCATGCCCGGGTAGACGGTGCGCAGCTTCGCCCGGTCGGCGCCGCAGCGTTCCTGCCAGCGGCGGGCGTGGGCGTTGCCGGGGGTGACGAGCACGGCCCTGCGGTAGGTCTCGGCGGCGAGCCTGCCGTGGAAGGCGGCGAGCAGCGCGCGCACCGCGGGTGCGGAGTCCGTGGCGGCCAGGTAGCGGGCGCGGAGGTGGACGCCGTACTCGGTGACGAGCAGGGGCACGTCGAAGAAGTGGTGGGCGAGGAGTCCGGGCAGGGCCGCCGGGCCGCCGGACGCGGCGTGGCACAGGTCGACCGCGCCGAGGCCGTCGTCCCGGTACCAGTCGAGGGACAGGGGGCGCAGGGCGCGTTCCAGGTGGGCGGCCACGGCGAGCAGTTCGGGGACGCGCGCCTCGCGCGCCGTTCGCAGGGCGCCGGGCGCGCGACAGGCGCGTTCGAGGGCGCGTACGGCGGTCTCCGAGCGGAGTGCGCCGACCAGGCCGCCCTCGTCGCGGGCGAGTTCGGCGAGTCCGCGGAGCGCGTTGCCGAAACGGTCCGCCTCCGTGGCGGACGGCTCCCCCACCGCCTCGATGACACCCGGACCTGGCAAGCACGCCGAGGCGCCGGCCCCCGGGGCACCGACGGCGGACGGGCCGAGGGCGCCTCCTCCGGCGCACAACATGTCCGCGAGCTCCCCGTAGCACTCCGCGAACCGCCGGCGCGCGCGGCGCCCGTAGGTCACGCCGTCTGGCCGCGCCGTCCACAGCGGTGCCGTGCGGACCCGGCTGACCTGCGGCGGCAACGGTACCCAGCCCTCGTCCTCCTGCCGCTCACTGCGGCTGAGCGCGAAGAGGTCGAACTCGTGCTGCCCGAGCCCGCGCACGAGCCGGTCGCACCACAGCCTCGCGTCACCGCTCACGTACGGATAGCCACCCTCCGTAAGCAACCCAATGCGCACAGTGCACCCCCGATCTCCCGTATGGGGAGCCGCCGTTGGCCCGACGGCTCGCAGCGGGACGAACGTATGCGGACAAGACGGTGGCGCGGCGGACGGTTGTCCATCACGCCACCAGAAGGGGTGAACGGTCGTAACTTTCGGGTGCGGGTCGCGTTCCGTCGCGCTAGGAGTTCGTCCGGACGCGCAGCGTCACGCGCCGGACGGCGGCCGAGCGCCGCGCGCGCGGGCTCTCACGCACGTCGGCGCGAGGTGGGGAGGCTCCGTCAACTTTTGGGAAACGGCCAGGGGTTGGCGCGGCAGTGGATGCCGTCGTGGTTCAGGAACTTGGTCTGCTGCTGCATGACCGGCGCCAGTTCGCCGTCCTTGTCGCAGGTGACGTGGCCGTAACCGAGCCGGTGACCGACCTCGTGGTTGATCAGCATCTGCCGGTAGGCGTAGATCCGATCCCCGTATGTCGTCGACCCCTGGGCCCAGCGGTAGCCGTTGATCATCACGCGCTCGGTGGCGGCGGAGTCGCAGGAGACGTTGTCCTCGGTGGTGTCGAGGCCGGACTTGGCGCACCACTCGGCGGTGGTGCCGGGGCTGGCGAGCGTGATCACGAAGTCGGCCTTGCCGGACGCGACGCGCTGGAACGTACGGGCGCCGTGGTGGGCCCAACTCCGGTCGTCGTTGAGCGTCTTCTGCACGGCCTGCGCGAAGAGGGCGCCGTCGAGCCCGAGTCCGCGTTCCACGTCGACGCGGTAGGTGAACTTCCGCCCCTTGCCGGGCGCCTTGTCGGCCCCGGGGACCGCGTCGAACTTCCCGGACCCCTTGGCCTTGGCGCCGAGCAGGTACGTCCTGTCCATCTTCTGCGCGTACGTCAGCGCCGCCACGGCGGGGGAACCCGACGGCGTGGGCCGCTGGTCCCCGCGGGAGGCGGAGCCGCGTGCGTCGCGGGTCTGGTCGGACGTGGAGCGCCCTCCGGCCTCGGCGTCGTCGCGTCCGCCGGTGACCTGTCCGGCCACGACGACGGCCAGCACGGTGGTGACGGCGGCGGCCGCGATCCCGGTGAACGTCCGCCCCTTGGAGCCTCTGGCCCCGCCGGGCTCACCCGCGGGCGGGGCGCCGTCGATCCGGCCGGGACGGGTGGGACGCGGGACGGTGGTCGCGCCGGCGGACCGGGCGAGGGGGAGGCGGGCGGCGTAGACGTCGTCGTCCGCGTCGAAGGCGTCGACGTAGTCCTGCCGGGGGCCCGCCTTGCGCTGGCGCGGCAGGGCGACCCCGGGCCTTCCCGGCTTGCCGGTGCTGCCCTGAGCGCCCAACTCGCCCCAGCCACCGCCCGGTTCACGCTGCTCGGGGTGACCGCTGCGGACCCGAGGGAAGCCGTGGGCCGGGGTCCCCTCGGGCAGCCGGGGCATCCCACGCGCGGGAGTGCCGTCGGGCAACCGCGGAAAGCCGTGCGCGGGGGTGCCGTCCAGGAACGGTCGCGCGTTCTGCGGAGTACGTGGCCCCTCGGGGCCCTGGGGCCCCCTGTTCGCGGAAGAGTCCGCGGTGCCGTCCTTGTCCGCGGGTCGGGCAGACCCGCGCCGGCTGTGGCGTCCCACGTCGCCCGTCAGCTCCCCGCGCTCTCGGAGGCGCCCGACCGGTCGCCGCGCGCCGTGCCATCGGCACGCTCCACACTAGCGGCTCGGCCGGCACCACCGGCACGGTCGGCACCAACGGCGCGTTCGGAGACACCGGTTCGGTCACCGCTGTCGGGCCGGTGTGTGCCACCGGCCCGTCGCAGGCCATCGGCGCGCTCGGCGGCGGGCGTCAACTCCCCCGTGTCGGTGAGGAGTTCACGGAAGGCGTGGGCGACCGTCTCCGGGTATTCCATCATCGCCACGTGCCCCGCCTCCGGCAGGGTGAGCAGGCGGGAGTCGCGGAAGGCGCGGGCCGCCTTCTGAGCCATGCGGTAGCCGACGAGCTGGTCCCGGCCGCCGTAGACGAGGAGGGTCGGCGCGAGGACCCGTTCGGCCTGGCGCCACAGCGCGTGCTGGCCGCCCAGCGTGTAGGCGTTGACGAGCCCGCGCGCGGAACGCGTCATCGCGTCCCAGAAATACGGCAGCCGCAGCCGCCGTTCCATCTCCTCCACCGCGTGCCGGAAGCCTTCGGGCGAGACCCGCGCGGGATCGCCGTAGCACAGGCCCATGACCCCGCGGACCCGCTGCTCCGCCGTCCACTCCCTGGTCAACCGGGTGAAGAGGGCGGCCACTCCGGGCACCGCGAGCAGACCCGTCGGTACGGCTGTGCGCTGGACCCGCAGTTCCGGCAGGGCGGGTGAGACGAGGGTGAGGGTTCGCACGAGGTCCGGGCGTGTCGCGGCCACGCGCGTGGAGACCGCCCCTCCGAGGGAGTTGCCGAAGAGGTGCACGGGCCCGCGCCCGGAGGCGTCGAGGAAACGGATGACCGCGCGCGCGTGCCCGAGGACCGAGTAGTCGCCGTCGTCCGGTGGCGGGGAGTCACCGAAGCCCGGCAGGTCTACCGCCTCGCCGTCCACGACCCCGTCGAGCAGCTGCATCAGCGCCGACCAGTTCTGCGAGGAACCGCCCAGGCCGTGGACGTAGAGCGCGGGCGGCAGGCCCTGGCGCGCCGGGGGTCTCGACCGCACCGCCAGCGTGACGCCCGGCAGCCCGACCGACCTGAGCCGCTCGCCCTCGGCGACCCTGACGGGCGACACCTTCGGAAGCACGGTGGTGGCCGGCACGGAGGGCTGCTCGGTCGAAGACATGCGGCAATGTTACGAGACGATCACGCTGTGGCTCATGTGTTCGCCGTCACAGACGGTGCCGGGATCGCTTGGCGACCGGATCGGGTGTCTCCTAGGCTCGAACTGAGGGCACCCGTACGTGGCCCCCTGATCGACAGGGACGTTCTAGGAAGGGAGCCCGCAATGACCGTCGACCCCACCGATCCCGAGACGTTCGCCGACGAGAGCGCCGAGGAGGCGTCCGGCGTACCGGAGATCGACGTGGAAGCGCCGGAGAACGACGCCGCCGAGCAGGCCACGGACGTCATGCCCGTTCGCGACGACCCGCTGACCGAGGTGGACCCGGCCGTCGGCGACGAGGGCGATCTCGTCGAACAGGCGCGCGTGGTCTCCCTCGACGAGGACGACTACCGGTGAGCTGACGGGCGCCGGGCGACGCGACCCGGAGAGCCGCGCTGACCAGCGGCGGGGACGCCGTCGCCCGGAGCGTCCCGCTTTGCGACGCTTCGCGCGGCTGTCGCTGTTGTCCGGTCCGTGAAATTCTGCGCTCGCACCGCGCACAGCACGGTTACCGAAAAGTACGATGGCCGCGCGGCGCACACCGCGTGTGGACGACATTGGGAGGCGGCGTGACAGCCATCGAGCAGACAGAGGCGGCACGCCCGAGGGGGACGCGCCTGCCGCGCCGTGCCCGGCGGAACCAGCTGCTGGGCGCCGCCCAGGAAGTGTTCGTGGCGCAGGGCTACCACGCGGCGGCGATGGACGACATCGCCGAGCGGGCCGGCGTCAGCAAGCCGGTGCTCTACCAGCACTTCCCGGGCAAGCTCGATCTGTACCTCGCCCTGCTGGACCAGCACTGCGAGTCGCTCATCCAGTCCGTGCGGAGCGCGCTCGCGTCGACGAACGACAACAAGCAGCGCGTCCGGGCGACGATGGACGCGTACTTCGCGTACGTCGAGGACGACGGCGGGGCCTTCCGTCTGGTCTTCGAGTCGGACCTGACCAACGAGCCCGCGGTGCGCGAGCGCGTCGACAAGGTCACGATCGAGTGCGCGGAGGCGATCTGCGAGGTCATCGCCGAGGACACGGGTCTGTCGCGCGCGGAGTCGATGCTGCTGGCGTCGGGTCTCGGCGGTCTCGCCCAGGTGGTGGCGCGTTCGTGGCTGCACAGCGACCGCAGCGTGCCGCGCGACCAGGCGGTCCAGTTGCTGACCTCGCTGGCCTGGCGGGGCATCGCCGGTTTCCCGCTGCACGGCACGGACCACGTCTGACGCGTGCTTGGGGGGACGTTTGTTCCCGTCCGATGTTCGCTGTTGGCGTTCCCGGGCGGAGCATGAAGGTCCCCGCACCGGGCTAATGTGTGCTGGGTACGGCGCGGAAGGTCGCGCACTTCACCGACCGTCGGAGGGACATACCCGTGGAGGTCAAGATCGGCGTGCAGCACGCGCCTCGCGAGATCGTTCTGGAGAGCGGTCAGAGCGCTGACGAGGTCGAGCGCGTGGTGGCCGACGCTCTCGCCGGAAAGACGCAGCTGCTGAGCCTCACGGACGAGCACGGCCGCAAGGTCCTGGTCCCGGCCGACCGCCTCGCCTACGTCGAGCTGGGCGAGCCGGCGCCGCGCAAGGTCGGCTTCGGCGCGCTGTAGGGCATGCGACGTGAGGGGCCCGGTGACCGACTGGTCGCCGGGCCCCTCACGTGTGTCGGCCGGGCCGCGGCGGGTACGCGACCGTTCCCCCGCCGCCGGCGGGGAGCCGCACACAGATGGAGCACACGACGGACACGGTCGAGGGTTGCGTTCCGCAGGTCACGGGTAAGACGGGCTACGACCGTGAAGCGCAGGTCCGGCCGTGTGGGAGGGACTCGTCATGTTGTTGGAAGCACTCGGTGCCGCGCTGCTCGGTGTGGTGCTGGCCGGGGCGGCCGTCCACCGGTTGTCCCACCGCCTGCCCACCCGCTCGCTCGTGCTGGCGACAGGGGTCGCGGGAGCCCTTTTCGGCGCGTTCCTCACGCACAGCGCGCTGGGCCCCGGCTTCGTTCTGCTGAACCTGGTCGGCGCCGCGGTCGTCTCCGCGGCCTCGCTCTCGCTGCTGCTGCGCCCGGCCGGCCGCTTCCGCCGACGATCGGCCCCGGCGTGACGGTGGTGGCGGAACTTTTCGTCCGACCGGCCTGCCCGTACGCGGCGATCGGACGACCGGCCGCCTGCACGCCCTGAACGGAACGTGACCGGATCCGACTGCCGGGCCGGTGCCCGCCCACCCGCGTCGCCGGGTCGGGCGGGTGTTCTCCACCGGCCGGACAGCTCTCAGGCCGCCAGGCCCAGGGCCGCCATCCGCTTGGTGTGCGCCTCGGTGATCCGGGAGAACATGCGGCCTACCTCGGCGAGGTCGAAGCCGTCCGCGACACCGCCGACGAGCATCGTCGACAGCGCGTCCCGGTCGGCGACCACGCGCTGGGACTGCGAGAGCGCCTCGCCCATCAGCCGCCGCGCCCACAGCGCGAGCCGTCCGCCCACACGCGGCTCGGCGTCGATCGCCGCGCGCACCTTCTCGATGGCGAAGCTGGCGTGCCCGGTGTCGTCCAGCACCCCCAGCACGAGCGCGCGGGTGTCGGCGTCCAGCCGGGCGGCGACCTCCCGGTAGAAGTCGCTGGCGATCGAGTCGCCGACGTACGCCTTGACGAGTCCCTCCAGCCAGTCCGAGGGTGCCGTCTGCCGGTGGAAGCCGTCGAGGGCGGCGACGAAGGGCTGCATCGCCGACGTCGGCTCCTCGCCGATCTCCGAGAGCCGGTCGCGCAACTGCTCGAAGTGGTGGAACTCGGCCGACGCCATCTTCGCCAGTGCCGCCTTGTCCGCCAGCGTCGGCGCCAGCTTGGCGTCCTCCGCGAGCCGTTCGAAGGCGGCCAGCTCGCCGTACGCGAGCGCGCCGAGCAGGTCCACGACGGCAGCCCGGTACTGCGGCTCGGCGGAGGCCTGCGCCCAGTCCTGGGCGGCGACTCCGGTCGCCCGGGGGGCGGCTTCTGCGGGGGCGTCGGAGGTGTTGTCAGGCGTCGTCATGAAGCGCACAATAGCCCGCTCCATGCACAGTGGAAGCCCCTGGTCAATGACTGTGACCCCGGCTACGTGACCAATCCGGCCATCACATGTGCGCGTTTCCGGGGTACAGTGGTAAGGCGCCCGCCGAGTATTCGACGGGCCGCACGAATGAGGATGCCCGGTCGGTGGCCCGATCGGCTCCGACCCGACAGCCCTCCTCGTCCGTACGGCAGTGATCGTACGGAACCCGGAGGGGGACCCTCAGCGGTTCGAGCGCTAGAGCGTCGGCAGTGGTCCCGTGTCCCTACGGCCCGCCAGTAACGCAGCCGACGTCCCCCGGCACGGTCCTGACACGACCCCCGCGCTCGCCTCGCACCGCGCACACAGAAGAGGCAGCACCCTGACTACTTTCCGAGACCTCGGGATCCTTCCCGAGACCGCCGAAGCCCTCGAAGCCGTCGGTATCCTCACGCCGTTCCCCATCCAGGAGATGACGCTCCCCGTGGCCCTTTCGGGCTCCGACGTCATCGGCCAGGCCAAGACCGGCACCGGCAAGACGCTGGGCTTCGGTCTCCCGCTCCTCGAGCGCGTCACCGTCCCCGCCGACGTCGAGGCCGGCCGCGCGAAGCCCGAGGACCTCACCGACGCGCCGCAGGCGCTCGTCGTGGTCCCCACGCGCGAGCTGTGCACCCAGGTCACCAACGACCTGCTGACCGCGGGCAAGGTCCGCAACGTGCGCGTCCTCGCCATCTACGGCGGCCGGGCCTACGAGCCGCAGGTCGAGGCCCTCAAGAAGGGCATCGACGTCGTCGTCGGGACCCCGGGCCGGCTGCTGGACCTCGCGGGCCAGAAGAAGCTCAACCTCAAGCACATCAAGGCGCTCGTCCTCGACGAGGCCGACGAGATGCTCGACCTGGGCTTCCTGCCCGACGTCGAGAAGATCATGAACATGCTGCCGCCCCGCCGTCAGACGATGCTGTTCTCGGCGACCATGCCGGGCGCGGTCATCGGCCTCGCGCGCCGCTACATGTCGCAGCCCACGCACATCCGCGCCTCCGAGCCGGACGACGCGGGCCACACCGTGGCCAACACCAAGCAGCACATCTACCGCGCGCACAACATGGACAAGCCCGAGCTGGTCGCGCGGATACTGCAGGCCGAGGGCCGTGGCCTCGCGATGGTCTTCTGCCGCACCAAGCGGACGGCGGCGGACCTCGCCGACCAGCTCCAGCAGCGCGGTTTCGCCTCCGGCGCGGTCCACGGCGACCTCGGCCAGGGCGCCCGCGAGCAGGCGCTGCGCGCCTTCCGCAACGGCAAGGTCGACGTCCTCGTCTGCACCGACGTCGCCGCCCGCGGCATCGACGTCGAGGGTGTCACCCACGTCATCAACTACCAGTCCCCCGAGGACGAGAAGACGTACCTGCACCGCATCGGCCGTACCGGCCGCGCGGGCGCCAAGGGCATCGCGATCACCCTCGTCGACTGGGACGACATCCCGCGCTGGCAGCTCATCAACAAGGCGCTGGACCTCGGGTTCAACGACCCGCCGGAGACCTACTCCACCTCCCCGCACCTCTTCGAGGAGCTGAGCATCCCGGCCGGCACCAAGGGTGTCCTGCCGCGCTCGGAGCGCACGCGTGCCGGGCTGTCGGCAGAGGAGGTCGAGGACCTCGGCGAGACCGGTGGCCGCGGTGCGCGCGGTCGCGGCGACCGGGGTGACCGCGGTGACCGGGGCGGTCGCAGTGACCACCGCGCCGGCCGTGGTGGCCGCGACGACCGTGGTGGCCGGGACGACCGTGGTGGCCGGGACGAGTCCCGTTCCGCCGATGGTGAGCGTCCGGACCGTACGCCGCGCCGGCGCCGCCGCACCCGCAACGGTGCCCCGTCGGACGCCGACCAGACGCTGTCCGGCACCACGACGCCGGAGGCCACGCCTGCGGCCGTGACCGACACCGCCACGGTGGCGGACGACGTCACCTCGCCCCGCACCCCGCGCCGCCGTCGCCGCACCCGCAACGGCGCGGCGCCGGAGGCCCTGCCGGCCACGGCAGCGGCGGTGCAGCCGACGGCCCCCGGGGCCGAAGCCGCCGTGACCACGGCCGAGGGTCCTGCTCTGGACGCCCCGGCCACGGAGGCGGAAGCGACGCCGAGTCGTCGTCGCCGCACCCGCAAGTCGACCGCGCCGGTGGGCAGTTCGGCGGAGTCGCCGGCCGAGGCCACCACCGTGGCCGTGCCTGAGACGCCGGTCGCCGAGGCCCTCGAGGCCGAGGCTCGGGTCGCCGCGCCGCGTCGCCGTACGCGGAAGGCCGCGGCCACGGCTGAGGTTGCCGTCGACACCGCCGAGGGCACTGTCGAGGTCGCGCCCGAGGGCGCCGCGCCCGCACCGCGTCGCCGTACGCGGAAGGCCGCGGCTCCGGCCGAGGTCGCCGTCGACACCGCCGAGGGCACTGTCGAGGTCGCGCCCGAGGGCGCCGCGCCCGCACCGCGTCGTCGCACACGGAAGGCCGCGGCTCCGGCCGAGGTCGCCGTCGACACCGCCGAGGCCGTGGAGACCAAGCCGCGCCGGACCCGTAAGACGGCTGCCGCCGAGGCCGCTGTCGACACGGCCGAAGCCGTGGAGGCCAAGCCGCGTCGGACCCGCAAGGCCGCGGAAGCCGTGGTCAGCGCGGAGCCGGTCGACGAGACCGTCGCCGCCAAGCCGCGCCGGACCCGCAAGACGGCTGCCGCCGAGGTCGCCGTCGACACGGCCGAAGCCGTGGAGGCCAAGCCGCACCGGACCCGCAAGGCCGCGGAAGCCGTGGTCAGCGCGGAGCCGGCCGACGAGACCGTCGCCACCAAGCCGCGCCGGACCCGCAAGACGGCAGCCGCCGAGGTCGCCGTCGACACCGCCGAAGCCGTGGAGACCAAGCCGCGCCGTCGTGCGCGCAAGGTGGCCGAGAGCGTCGACGGCGTCGAGATTCCGGCTCAGGCCACGCAGGAGCCGGAGGCCGCGCCGCGTCGTCGTGCACGGAAGGCCGCGGCTCCCGTCGAGGTCGCCGGTGACTCGACCGAGGTCAAGCCTCGGGTGCGGCGGGCGCGTAAGGCCGCGGACGCGGTGGAGCCCTCCGAGGGCTGAGTGTTCTCCGTATGACGTCGACGGCCCGATCCCCCGCGTGGGGGTCGGGCCGTCGGCGTGTGGGGTGCCTCCGTGGCGGGGGTGCGTCGTCGGGGCGGGCTGTGTCCGGGCTGATTTCACCCCCGCCGCCCCCGCCGCCCCTTCCCGTCCAGTCCCCTGGGGGCTCCGCCCCCGGACCCCCGCTTCTCAAACGCCGGAGAGGCTGAATGGGCAAGCGCTCGCCCCGATACCCTCTCCCAGTGAGCAGCCGACCCGCATTCAGTCCGCCGTCCAGTGCCCGTGCGTACGCTCTGCGGACCTCGCGTGGGGAGTTCGCGGTCGTCGACGCGCCGGTGGCGTCCGGGGTGAAGGCCAGGGGGGTTGCCTTGCTGGTGCCCGGGTTCACCGGGAGCAAGGAGGACTTCACGCTGCTGCACGAGCCGCTCGCGGCGCGCGGGTACCGTACCGTCGCCGTAGACGGCCGGGGACAGTTCGAGTCCGACGGGCCCGCTGACGACCAAGCGCCGTACGCACAGCAGGAGTTGGCGCGGGACGTGCTCGCGCAGGCCGCCGCGCTCGGGGGTCCCGTGCACCTGGTCGGGCACTCACTCGGCGGGCAGATCTCGCGGGCCGCCGTGCTGCTCGACCACTCCCCCTTCGCCTCGTTCACGCTGGTGGCCTCGGGCCCGGCGCAGATCTCGGACTCCCAGCGGCAGCGCGTGAAGCTGCTGCGGGACGCGCTCGCGGTGATGGGCATGGCGGAGGTGTGGGAGGCGATGCAGGCGATGGTCCCGCCGGAGGAGGTCGAGCTGCCCGACCGCGGCCTCGGCTACCAGGAGCTGCTGCGCCGCCGCTGGCTGGGCAACAAGCCCGCCCAACTCATCGCCACGGGACGGCAGTTGTGCACGGAGCCGGACCGGGTCGCCGAGCTGGCCGCCGTTCCGCTCCCGCTGCACGTGCTGTCGGGCGCCCGCGACGACACCTGGCCGGTGACCCTCCTGGACGACATGGCCGTACGGCTGAAGGCGCGCCGGACCGTCGTCCCGGGAGCCGAGCACTCGCCCAACGTGGAGCAGCCGCTCGTGACCGCGCGCGCCCTCGCCGACTTCTGGGACACCACCGGAAGCCCAGGTCTTCCGTTGGGATCAGGCTGAGCCGGGCCCGATCCGGACTACAGGCCCTGAGCGCTCTGTTCGAGACGCCCTGAGGGCTCAGTACTGCGTCTGCAGGTGCTCCCAGAAGCCGTCGCGCAGCGCTCGCCGCAGGTCCGCCTGGCCCCGGAGCGAGTACTGCAGCAGGCCCTCCGCCTCCACCAGCAGGTCCTGGTCCACCGACCCGGGCAGGTACGGGTGGCCCGGCAGCAGTTCCACCAGGGACTCCCGGCCGCGCGCCGCCAGCCACTTCGCGGCGATCTGCGCGCCGACGAACCGGACGCCCTCCCGGGTCGGGCGGCCGGCGGTGGCCTCGTAGGTCGCCGCGGTGCGCCGGGCGACGTACGGCTTGAAGAAGTCGAGGTCGAGGGTGCGCTGGCTGTCGACCTCCCAGAGCAGCGGTTCGGCCTGGTTGCGGCCCTCCGGCGCCTCGATGCCCCACAGGTGCACGCGCGCCCCGTAGCCCTGGGCGGCCTCGACGGCGGACACCAGGTCCTCGTCGCCTCCCAGCAGGGCCGCGTCGCTGATGGCGCGGTGCCGGGCGAGTGACTCCAGGTCGGAGCGGATCAGGGAGTCGACGCCCTTCTGCTGGTTGTTGGCGTTGAGGTTGCCGAGGCGGACCTTGACGTCGGGGAGTTCGGCGATCCTCTGCTGTTCACCCGTGTGGATGCGGCGTCTGGCGCCGTCGTACCAGTAGACCCGCAGCAGCCGGCTGTCCGCGAAGATCGTGCGGGCGCGGTCGATGAGCGCCTCGATCAGCCCCTCGGTGTCCACCTCGAAGGCACGCCGGTCCTCCGTACCCGCCACCAGTCGCCCCGCGGCCGCGTAGAGGTAGCCCGCGTCGACGAAGATCGCGTGGGTGGAGGGCGTCTTCGCCACCTCGGCGAGCATGCGCTGGAGCAGCTCGTTGGTGCGGTCGATGCGGGCGGTGAGCGCCGCGAGGTCGTCGTTCATCACCTCTATTGTCCCGGCGGTCACGCTTCGAACACAACCGGTCCCGGTCAGTCCCGTTCACAACACTTACCGGTCGGTAGTTAGGCGTTCGAAAAATTTCTTTAGCGTAGGGAATGTTCGTAACACACGTCCTGTTGCATACGTATGGAACACGAGGCACTGATGCCTCGTGCGCCACCCAGCAGTAGTTCTCCTCAGGAGGATGACCAGACGAAGGGAGAAGCCCATGCGCTTCGAAATCATGCGACTCGACGACGTCGACGGCACGGCCGTTGACAGCACCGTCGTGGACGCCGCCTCCGTCAACCGAATCGTTCAGCAGGCTGCCTCGATAGGCCAGCGGCTGTGGATCCGGCCGGCCGGGACCTCGGCCTCATAACCCCCACGGTCCCACACAGGTTCCGGAGCCCCGGCGCGCATCGACCCGATGCCCGCGCCGGGGCTCTGCGCATGCCCGGGGCTCAGCTCCCCCGTACGACCTGCGTGATCCCGTTGATGATCTGCTGGACGGCGATGGCGGAGAGCATCATCCCCGCGAGCCGGGTCACCAGGACCACGCCGCCGTCCTTGATGACCCGGATGATCAGCAGCGAGTACCGCATCACCACCCACAGCACGACGTGGATGGCGAGGATCGCCGACCACACCGACACCTGCGAGGAGACGCTGTCGGCCTTCTGCACCGCGAGGATGACGGACACGATCGCACCGGGTCCGGCCAGCAGGGGCATGCCCAGCGGGACGAGCGCGACGTTCACGTCCTTGGTCTGCTTCGGCTCGTCCGTCTTGCCGGTGAGCAGGTCCAGCGCGATCAGCAGGAGCAGCAGACCGCCCGCGATCATCAGGGCGGGCACGGACACGTGCAGGTAGTCGAGGATCTGGTGCCCGAGGAGTCCGAAGACGGCGATCACCCCGCCGGCCACGCAGACGGCCTGGAACGCCATGCGCTTCTGCACCTTGCCGGGCCGGCCGGCGGTCAGCGCGAGGAAGATCGGGGTGATCCCGGGGGGATCCATGATGACGAAGAGGGTGAGGAACAGGGAGCCGAAGACGGCGGCGTCGAACATGGGTGAGCTGCAGACCTTGCGAGGAGGGAGAGGGTGGAGGGGGCGAGGGAGCGGGGCTCAGGCTCCGCCGGTGCCCGGCACCGGGAACGCGCCGGTCGCGCGCCGGGTGATCTCGCCGTAGACCTCGGGGTCCGTCGTGTACTCGCCGAGCGAGACGGTCTTGCGGCTGCCGTGGTAGTCGCTCGACCCGGTGGTCAGCAGGCCGAGATCGCCGGCCAGGGCCCACAGCCGCGCCCGGGTGTCCGGGTCGTGGTCCATGTGGTCGACCTCGATGCCGTCGAGTCCCGCTGCGGCCATCTCCGCGATCGCGGACTCCGGCACGGTCCGGCCTCGCTTGGCGGCGGCCGGGTGCGCGAGGACGGTGACCCCGCCGGCGCCCTTGACCAGGCGGATCGCCTCGAAGGGGTCGGTCTCGTGCTTGGGCACGTAGACGCGGCCGCCGTCAGCGAGCCAGTCCGGGGTGAAGGCGTCGTTGACGGTCGGTACGACGCCGAGCTCGACGAGCGCGGTCGCGATGTGCGGGCGCCCCACCGAACCGTCACCGGCGATCCGCGCGACCTGCTCCCAGGTGACGGGCACGCCCATTTCCCGGAGCTTGGCGACCATGCCGCGCGCCCGCGGCACCCGGTCGTCGCGGACCAGCTCGCGTTCGGCGAGCAGGGCCGGCTCCTCGGGGTCGAAGAGGTAGGCCAGCAGGTGCATGCTGATGCCGTCGATACGGCAGGACAGCTCGGCGCCGGTGACCAGGGTGAGCCCGGCGGGCAGCGCGGCGAGGGCCTCGGCGTGCCCGCGGGTGGTGTCGTGGTCGGTGAGGGCGACGACGTCCAGACCGGCCGCGGCGGCGTTGCGCACCAGCTCGGCCGGGGTGTCCGTACCGTCGGAGGCCGTGGAGTGGCAGTGCAGATCGATGCGCACGACGCTGACTCCAGGCGATGACATGACGGACGGGGACGCTCCAGCATAGCGGCATCTCACCACCCCCCTGTCACACCCACATCCACCCAGCACCCCCTACATCCGAGGCCCCGCCAGACCCCACATCCCTGAATGGCCTCAGCAGCACACCCCCAGGGGCGCGAGGAACCGCGCACCCAGCCCCGAACGACCCGCACCCAGCCCCGAACGACCCGCACCCGGCGCCGAGCGCCTAGCACCCCACCCCCCGGCACCGGCGCCGAGCGCCAAGCACCCAACCCCCGGCACCCAGCGGCCAGTCACCCAGCGGCCAGCGCCCAGCGCCCCGTCACGGCTCCAGCAAGCGCGGCGACAACGCCCCGCACGGCACCAGTTCCACCTCGGCGCCCGCGTCGCGCAGATCGGTCAGCACCAGCTCGTCGTACATGAGCAGTCCCGACTGCTCGGGCCACACGACCGCCCACACCCACAGCCCGAGCGCCTCGCCCGCGAACACGGCGCGGTCGTCCGGGCTGCCGGTGACGTGCCAGAGCGGGGTGGGCCGGCCGGCGGCGAGCACCTTCGCCTGGGCCGGCTTCTCTACGTTCATGTACGGCCCCGGGTCGGGGCCGTCGATGCCGGCGTACCGCGCGCCGAGGCCGACGCCGAGTTCCTCGGCGACCAGGATCAGTTCCCCCACACCACCCAGCGGGCCGGGTCCGGTGCAGGCCACGGCGGTGGCGCGGCCGCCGCTGCGGTCGTCGCCCGCGCACGCCACCCCCGTGAAGAGCCAGCCGACGGGCAGCGGCCACGGCATCCACACCGGCACCTGCGTGCGGTGCACGACGACCTCGAGGGCCTCGACACTGGGTGGGATCACGGGCTGGAGCGGATGCACGGTGCCGTGGACGTCGCACTGCCAGGCATCGGAGAAGAGTCCGGGAGCCCTGACCCGGCCACCACACTTCGGGCAACTGGGTTCGCCCCTCATAGGGCCCCACGGTCCTACCCCTGCTCCGCCACGTCAAGGACGATCACCCGTCCGGACGGAACCCCTGACGAGGGAAAACTGTGTGTAGATTGCATTAATTAGCCGCGCTAACTTATTATGTGTAAACGACAACGATCCGAAGAGGAGCAGGCATGCACACCAGTACAGGAGGTCCCGCCGACGGCGACCCGTTCGACGCCGGAGCGGGCGGCATCCTGCGGCAGCCGAAGGCCGTCTGGGCGACCGCCGGCGCGTCCGTCGTCGCGTTCATGGGCATCGGACTCGTCGACCCGATCCTGCCGTCCATCGCCCAGGGCCTGGACGCCACCGCCAGCCAGGTCTCCCTGCTGTTCACCTCGTACTTCCTCATCACCGCCGTGGCCATGCTGGTGACCGGCTTCGTCTCCAGCCGCATCGGCGGCAAGAAGACCCTGCTGCTCGGCCTCGCCCTCGTCGTCGTCTTCGCGGGGCTCGCCGGCACCTCGGGGTCGGTCGCCGAACTCGTCGGCTTCCGGGCCGGCTGGGGCCTCGGCAACGCGCTCTTCGTCTCGACGGCCCTCGCGGTCATCGTCGGCGCCGCGGCCGGCGGCAGCGCGGCCGCCATCCTCCTCTACGAGTCCGCCCTCGGACTCGGCATGGCGTGCGGCCCCCTGCTGGGCGCACTGCTCGGTGACGCCAGCTGGCGCTACCCCTTCTTCGGCACCGCGTTCCTGATGGCGGTCGGCTTCCTGTGCGTCACCGTGTTCCTCAAGGAGCAGCCGCGGCTTGCGCGCAAGACCTCACTGCTCGACCCGCTCAGGGCACTCGGCCACGGCGGGCTCGCCTCGGCGGCGGTCTCGGCGTTCTTCTACAACTACACGTTCTTCACCGTGCTGGCCTTCACCCCGTTCGTGCTCAACATGACGCCGTACAAGTCGGGGGCGGTCTTCTTCGCCTGGGGTGTGCTGCTCGCCGTCTTCTCGGTGATCGTGGCGCCGCGCCTGCAGAAGCGGTTCGGCTCGCTGAAGGTGCTCGGCGGTTCGCTGGTGCTGCTGGCCGCCGACGTGCTCGCCCTCGGATACGGCGACCACACCACGGCCGTCGTCTGCACGATCCTGTCCGGCGCCTTCATCGGCGTGAACAACACGGTGTACACGGAGCTGGCGCTCGGCGTCTCGGACGCGCCGCGCCCCGTGGCGAGCGCCGGCTACAACTTCGTGCGCTGGTTCGCGGCAGCCGCCGCTCCCTACTTCGCGCCCAAGATCGAGGAGTGGACCGACATCCACGTCCCGTTCGCGGTCGCGGCGGTGACGGCGGTGCTGGGCGCGGTCGTGGTCGTCGTACGGCGTCGGGCGCTCACCCACGACGCGGAGGAGCTCGAGCCGCGGCACGCGACCGAGGACAGTGTCACCGTGTTCGCCAACTGACCGGAGCCGGCCGGGCGTTGGTGACTTCGGTCACTCCAGCGGGACGGACCTGCGGGACGGATCCCGCAGGTCCGTCCCGTGCGTCAGCCACCGCTCCTGGAGCGCCTGGGCGCCGTGCACCCGCTTCCACGCGGCCTCGTTGGGGGTCATCGGCAGCAGCGGCAGGAACCGCACGGGGTCGAGGGGCTCGTCGAGTGCGAGGTCCTCGACCAGACCGCCGGGCTCGGCGACCAGCACCGAGGTGAACGGGGCGCCGGGCCACAGGGGTTCACCGACGTCCAGGGACGCGCCGGGTGCCACGACCACGCCCTCCACCTGCGGGGAAGCGGCGAGGACGGCGAGCGGGCGGAGCACCTTGTCGGTCTCGGCGAGGCCACCGCGGACCGACAGGACCAGTTCGGCGCGCGGCCCCCTGACCGGGTCGGCGAGCATCGCGGTGGGGTCGCCCATCGGTTGCGCCGACATGCCGAGCGTGGCGTAGCGGACGATGTCGCGCTCCTGGAAACGCAGCACCTCCAGGCGGTCGGTACCGAGGAAGGTGACCGCGGCGCGCGCGTCCGGTTCGCCCAGCACGGTGCGCAACCGGGCCTCGACCAGAGGAAGAACATCTGCCATGCCGCGAGCATAGAACTCGTCAGTACGGGGCAAAGCAGCGCCTTGACAGTTTGCGTGGCTGGTACTCTGGCGCGGTCGTCAGGGCAGCACACAGACAGGTTATCTCCCAGGCTTCAGGCCCTGGGGGAGTCGCGATCGGGCCCCGACACCGACGAGAGTCCCCTGCGGGGGCTCCCCGCAAGGGGATTGGATCGTCCCTCACGAGGGACCGGCCGGAGGAGGTGGGGCTGCAATGGACCGAAGTCACCCGTGCAGTAGCACCCGCTCTTCCCGCCGCTGATGTAGCTGCTCCGGCTCCGGCTGGCCGCCACACCTCGCACGCGCCTCACCGCGGAAGAGCGCTTCGTTTCGTTGTACCTGATCGTCTGATCCGTCTGATCCGCATCAGTGCCTGTATCAGTAACGAAGCTCGCCACCGCGACGGTGCGGTGCTCCCCGCTTTGTGGACGTGCCAGACATCCTTCCCCTGCCCGGCGGGCGGGAGCCGTGGAGGACGTCCCCATTCCGGGTAGTTCCATCCGTTCTCGGGCGGCCTTTCGTTGCTTGTTCGCGAAGGAGCCTGCCATGTCGATGATCCGTGACCTGCGTGCCGTCGTCCGCCCGTCCCGCCCCTCCCCGCGCAAGGAGAGCGGCGTCTACGACACCACCCGCGACCCCTCGACGCCGTCGGCCGTCGTCGACTGCGCCGTCTACCGCGACGGGGCCCGCGTCGCGACGGCGGCGCCGCTGACCCCGCACGAGGCGATGCGGCAGGTGCGCCGGGACGGCGGGTTCGTGTGGATCGGACTGCACGAGCCGACCGAGGCCGAATTCTCCGGCATCGCGGGCGAGTTCGGGCTGCACCCGCTGGCCGTCGAGGACGCCGTGCAGGCCCACCAGCGGCCCAAGCTGGAGCGCTACGACGACTCCCTGTTCACCGTCTTCAAGACCATCCACTACGTCGAGCACGACCAGCTCACCGCCAACAGCGAGGTCGTCGAGACCGGCGAGGTCATGTGCTTCACCGGACGGGACTTCTTCATCACCGTCCGGCACGGCGGACAGGGCTCGCTGCGGGCGCTGCGGCACCGGTTGCAGGACGACCCCGAACTGCTCGCCCGGGGGCCCTCGGCCGTGCTGCACGCGATCGCCGACCACGTCGTCGACGGCTATGTCGCGGTCGCCGACGCGGTGCAGGACGACATCGACGAGGTGGAGACCGAGGTGTTCTCGCCGGGCCGCCGGGGCGGGGTCTCGCGCGGTGTGGACTCGGCGCGGATCTACCAGCTCAAGCGGGAGGTGCTGGAGTTCAAGCGGGCGGTATCGCCCCTGCTGCGGCCCATGCAGCTGCTGAGCGAGCGGCCGATGCGACTGGTCGACCCGGACATCCAGAAGTACTTCCGGGACGTCGCCGACCACCTCGCCCGGGTGCAGGAGCAGGTCATCGGCTTCGACGAACTGCTCAACTCGATCCTCCAGGCCAACCTCGCGCAGGCGTCGGTGGCGCAGAACGAGGACATGCGGAAGATCACCTCGTGGGCCGCGATCATCGCCGTACCGACGATGGTGTGCGGGGTGTACGGCATGAACTTCGACTACATGCCGGAGCTGCACTGGAAGTTCGGCTACCCCGTGGTCATGTCGGTCATGGTGGGCATGTGCGTGGGCATCCACCGCACACTCAAGCGCAACGGCTGGCTGTGAACCCGCGTGGATAGGCTGCTGCCATGACAAGCGAGCTGCTCGGCCAGGCCCTCGTCGAGGAGGCCACGAAGAAGTCCGGCCTCATCTGGGTCAGGGGCCCCGCCGGGCCGGCCCGCGCCCTGTGGCACGTGTGGCACGACGGCGCCGCCTGTCTGGTCGGCGACGGGCCCGGCGAACAGCCGCTGCCCGCGCTGACCGCGGGCGCCGACGCCGAGGTGACCGTCCGCAGCAAGGACAAGGGCGGCCGTCTGGTGTCGTGGACGGCAAGGGTCGTCGAGCCGGCGCCCGGGTCGCCCGCGTGGGAGGCGGCGGTCGCCGAGCTGAAGGGCAAGCGGCTCAACGCCCCCGACGGCGAGGCCATGACGGAACGCTGGGCGCGCGAGTGCCGGGTGCTGCGTCTGGAGCCCACCGGAGCGAGATCGCCGCTGCCCGACGGCAGTCTGGCCCAGGCGCCGCTGCCGTCCCCGGCGACCACCCGGCAGCCCGCCCCGGCCGCCCTGCCCCGGTTGCTGCTGAAACGGCGCGGGCGCGGCGGGGGCCGGCCCTAGTGCGGGGTCAGGACGCCGGCAGCTGCTGTCCGTAGTCCACCGTCTCGTCCGGCGCCGGTTTCCTGACGGCGAAGTCCTTGCCCCAGTCCGAGAAGCTGAGCGTGCCCGCGCCCCCGGCCCGCGCCAGGCGCAGCGGATACGGCTTGCCCTCCAGGGAGACGTCGAGGGTGCCGCCGGAGCCCTTGTCGCCGGTGATGCGGACGGTGCGGACACCCGCCTGCTCGTGGTGGCCGTCGGTCGCCAGCTCGCCGTGCAGCGTCAGCAGACCTTCGAGGAGGACGTCCTTGTCCGTGAACCCGCTGAACTTCCTGTACGCCGGGTCGCCCTGCGGCACCTTCACGAACTTGCCGTCGAGCTTGTCGGCCGCGCCGGTGTCGCCGCCGCCGTCCGCCTGGTCCCAGAACCCGGCGTCGGCCTTCAGGTACAGCTGCTCCCCGATGCGCAGCAGCCGGAACGCCATGCCCTGGGAGGTGACGGAGCCGCTGCCGCCCTCGGACTTCAGGCGCATGTCGAGGGTGTACGTGCGCCCGCTGGTGACGACGGTCCCCGACAGGTGCACCGCCTCGGCGGACCCGGCGGCCGCGCGCGTCCTGGACTGGATCTGCTCGGGCTTGAGTCTGCCGACCCCGTTGGTGCCGGCGTCCGGATCGTCGGAACCGCATCCCGTCAGCCCCGTCGCCGACACGGCCAGGGCGCACACCGCGCCCGCCAGTGCGGTCCTGCGGGTACGGCGCCGGGGAGTCACAGTCACAGGTGGGTGCCTTTCTGGCGGGGGTCCGGAGCGGCGTACGGCAGCGTACCGGGGCGGTGGCGGCCGGGCGGAGCCAGACCGTCCGAAGCGCTCACCAGCGCGTATCCGAACGGGACGGGCTAGCCTGAAGCCCACCCGAGCGGGCAATGGGGATAAGACACCCGGCATCGGTACACCCAGCGGAAGCAGAAGCGGAAGACCCGCGCAGGACACCCCACCGGACACCGAGCACGCGGTACGCGACACGCGGCGCGCACCAGCAGGAAAAGGAAGCACAGCCATGGCAGCGGGCGTCCCCCGGATCTTCGTCTCGCACCTCGCCGGCGTCGCCGTCTTCGATCCGAGCGGCGACCAGGTGGGCCGCGTGCGCGATCTGGTCGTCGTGCTGCGGGTCGGCCGGCGCCCGCCCCGGGTGCTCGGACTGGTCGTCGAACTCTCCACCCGGCGCCGCATCTTCCTGCCCATGACCCGGGTCACCGGCATCGAGTCCGGCCAGGTCATCACCACCGGTGTGCTCAACGTCCGGCGCTTCGAGCAGCGGCCCACCGAGCGCCTGGTCTTCGGCGAGCTGCTCGACCGGCGGGTCACGCTCGGGGAGACCGGTGAGGAGGTCACCGTCCTCGACGTGTCGGTGCAGCAGCTGCCGGCCCGCCGGGACTGGGAGATCGACCGCGTCTTCGTCCGCAAGGGCGGCCGGAGCGGCGCGTTCCGGCGCAAGTCGGGCGAGACGCTCACCGTGGTGTGGTCCGCCGTCACCGGCTTCTCCCTGGAGGAGCAGGGGCAGGGCGCGGAGAGTCTGCTGGCGACGTTCGAGCAGCTGCGCCCCGCCGACCTCGCGAACGTCCTGCACCACCTCTCCGCCAAGCGCCGCGCCGAGGTCGCCGCCGCCCTGGACGACGACCGTCTCGCCGACGTGCTGGAGGAGCTGCCGGAGGACGACCAGATCGAGATCCTCGGCAAGCTGAAGGAGGAGCGCGCGGCCGACGTCCTGGAGGCGATGGACCCCGACGACGCGGCCGACCTGCTGTCCGAGCTGCCCGAGGAGGACCAGGAGCGGCTGCTGAGCCTGATGCAGCCCGCCGACGCGGCCGACATGCGGCGCCTGATGTCGTACGAGGAGCACACCGCGGGCGGTCTCATGACCACCGAGCCGATCGTGCTGCGGCCCGACGCGACCGTCGCCGACGCGCTCGCCCGGGTCCGCAACGCCGACCTGTCCCCCGCCCTCGCCGCCCAGGTCTACGTCTGCCGGCCGCCCGACGAGACGCCGACCGGCAAGTACCTGGGCACTGTCCACTTCCAGCGGCTGCTGCGCGACCCGCCGTACACGCTGGTCAGCGCGATCATCGACGACGACCTGCAGCCGCTGGAGCCGGACGCGGCGCTGCCGGTCGTCGCCGGGTTCTTCGCGACGTACGACATGGTCGCGGCTCCGGTCGTCGACGACGCGGGGGCGCTGCTGGGCGCGGTGACCGTGGACGACGTGCTGGACCACATGCTGCCGGACGACTGGCGCGAGACGGAGTTCCACCTCGACGAGGACGAGGACGAGGACGACGACGAGAACGGCGGGGCCGGGACCGGAGCCGGGGACAAGGACCAGAGAGGTGGCCGCGCATGACTCCTGAGCGTGAGAGCGGCCGCGACCGCACGCCCTCCGGCGCGACCGCCGCCACCCGGCACCGCCCCCGGCTCGACCAGCCGCGCCCGCCGCGCCGCCGGCTGCTGCCCGAGTGGGATCCGGAGGCCTTCGCCCGGCTGTCGGAGCGCATCGCGCGGTTCCTGGGCACCGGACGGTTCATCGTCTGGATGACGATCGTCATCGTCGCGTGGGTGCTGTGGAACATCTTCGCGCCGCGTGACCTGCGCTGGGACAACTACCCCTTCATCTTCCTGACGCTGATGCTCTCGCTCCAGGCCTCCTACGCGGCCCCGCTGATCCTGCTCGCGCAGAACCGGCAGGACGACCGCGACCGGGTCAACCTCGAACAGGACCGCAAGCAGAACGAGCGGTCGATCGCGGACACCGAGTACCTCACCCGGGAGATCGCCGCGCTGCGGATCGGGCTGGGTGAGGTCGCCACCCGCGACTGGATCCGCTCGGAGCTCCAGGACCTGGTCAAGGAGCTGGATGACCGGCGCGACGGCCACAGCGGCCGCGACCCGCACGACAGCCATGTCGTATTCCCGGCAGAACGACCGCACGGACGTGACGTAGACGACCGCTGACGGGGCTTTCCGGCGCCCCTGTGCGGCGCCGTACCATCGTCCTATGGCTACGGAAGACGCGGTGCGCGAAGCACTGGCGACGGTGAACGACCCCGAGATCAACCGACCCATCACCGAGTTGGGGATGGTCAAGTCGGTGGGGATCGGCGCGGACGGAGCGGTCGCGGTCGCGGTGTACCTGACGGTCTCCGGCTGCCCGATGCGGGACACGATCACGCAGCGGGTGACGGAGGCGGTCTCGCGCGTCGAGGGCGTCACGCGCGTCGACGTCGAACTCGACGTGATGAGCGACGAGCAGCGCAAGGAACTGGCGACGGCGCTGCGGGGCGGTCAGGCCGACCGCGAGGTCCCCTTCGCCAAGCCGGGCTCGCTGACCCGGGTGTACGCGGTCGCGTCCGGCAAGGGCGGTGTCGGCAAGTCGTCGGTGACGGTGAACCTGGCGGCGGCGATGGCCGCGGACGGTCTGAAGGTGGGCGTCGTCGACGCCGACATCTACGGCCACTCCGTGCCCCGCATGCTCGGCGCCGACGGCCGTCCCACCCAGGTCGAGAACATGATCATGCCGCCGTCCGCGAACGGCGTGAAGGTCATCTCGATCGGCATGTTCACCCCGGGCAACGCGCCCGTCGTGTGGCGCGGCCCGATGCTGCACCGCGCGCTCCAGCAGTTCCTGGCGGACGTGTACTGGGGCGACCTGGACGTCCTGCTCCTGGACCTGCCCCCGGGCACCGGTGACATCGCGATCTCGGTGGCGCAGCTCGTCCCCAACGCGGAGATCCTGGTGGTGACCACCCCGCAGCAGGCGGCGGCCGAGGTCGCCGAGCGGGCCGGCTCGATCGCCGTGCAGACCCACCAGAAGATCGTCGGCGTGGTCGAGAACATGGCGGGTCTGCCCTGCCCGCACTGCGGTGAGATGGTCGACGTCTTCGGCACCGGCGGCGGCCAGTCGGTCGCCGACGGCCTGACCCGTACGACGGGCGCGAGCGTCCCGGTGCTCGGCAGCATCCCCATCGACGTCCGCCTGCGCGAGGGCGGCGACGAGGGCAAGCCGGTCGTCCTGACGGACCCGGAATCCCCGGCCGGCTCCGCGCTGCGGGCCATCGCGGGCAAACTCGGCGGCCGCCAGCGGGGGCTGTCGGGCCTGTCCCTCGGGATCACCCCGCGCAACAAGTTCTGACAGCCGTACAGGCGGGGCCCCCGGGATGCCTGAGCGCCCCGGGGGCCCGCCTGTGTCGTCGTGTCCGCCGTCCCGCGCGGGCGGGGACCGGGGCGGTCATGGCGGGTGGGCCGCCGGCGCCCCGGGCGCCGTTCCGGCTACGCGTACGCCGAGATGTCCTTGATCATGGCGAAGCCGAGCCCGTACGCGCTCATCCCCCTGCCGTACGCCCCCACGTGGACGCCTTCCTCCGTCGAGCCGGCCAGCACCCAGCCGAACTCGGACTCGCGGTAGTGGAAGGGCGTCGGCACGCCGTCGACCGGCAGGGACAGCGTGGACCAGTCCTCACCCTCGAGGTCGTCGGCGAGGGCCCACGCGGTCTCGGTCTGCTGCTCCAGCCAGTCGTCGCGCAGCGAGTGGTCCATCTGGCCCGGCCAGGTGAAGGACAGCAGTCCCACCCCCGCGAGCCAGGCCGCGGAGGACACCGAGGTGGCCTCCAGGAGACCGGTGCCGTCCGCGCTGCGGCGTACGGGGTTGGCCGCGACGGTGACCACCACCGCGAACTTCTCCCGGTCCTGCGTGCCCTCGTTGCGTACGGAGGGCTCCTCGCCGTGCCCGATCGAACCGTGCTCGACGGCTCCGTCGGCCGCCGTCCCGACCTGCATCAGCCAGCGCGGCCCCGTGAAGGCCTCGTCGAGGCCGTACCACGGGAAGGGCGCCAGGAGGTAGCCGTCCACCGTGCGCCGGGCGGAGGGGACCTGCTGTCCGCCCTCCGCGGCCGGCGTCTGCGCGACCGCCCTGCTCGTCGTCTCCATGTGCCCGGACGCCTCCTCGCCTCTCGTCGGACCGGAGCGGCCCGCCCCCCTTCGGGCGGCCGTGCTCGTTCTGGTACGGCCCGCCCAACAACTCGGCAGCATAGCCACCCCGCTCCGGGCAGCCGGGAAACCGCCCGCCGCGTGGGTCGCGCGAAGACCCGGGTTCAGGGCGCGGAAGGGGCTGCGGACGTATGAAACGCGTCACGTACGGCCGTGCCGGGGAACCCGGGTGGCCCAGGGGCCGCCCGGCGCACGGCCTCAGCCGGCCTACGGCTCCATACGGCGTGCGGCCCGGCGGGCCTGCGCCCTCAGGTGGCGTCCGCGTCGTAGGGCGGCCGCTCGTCGTCGCCGGGAGTCTCGGGCTTCTTCGTCATGTCGATCCGGCCGCCGGAGGACCCGGACGGGGAGGCGGAGGACGTGTCCGTGTCGCGGCTGTGCACCGCGTCGGTGACCTCGGCCATCTCCTTCTTCAGGTCGAAGCCGTTGCGGATCTCCTTGAGCCCCAGCTCGTCGTTGTCCAGCTGCTTGCGGATGAACGTCTTGGGATTGAGGTCCTCGAACTCGAAGTCCTTGAACTCCGGGCCGAGTTCCTGCCGGATGTCCGCCTTCGCGCTCTCCGAGAACTCGCGGATCTTGCGCACCGTCCGCATGACGTCCTGGATGACCTTCGGGAGCTTGTCCGGACCGAAGACGAGCACGGCGAGGACAACGAGCGTGACCAGCTCGAGCGGTCCTATGTCATTGAACACCTGAAGCTCCTTGCGATGTCCTCGGTCCGCGGCCCTCGGTGGTCTGTGCGGTCTTCCGTGGTCCGGGCCGGGTCCACGGTACCCGGCGATCCCGTACGACCGGTACTGTCCCGGGCGCTCCGTGTG
Source organism: Streptomyces sp. NPDC005574 (assembly GCF_040605435.1). Taxonomy (NCBI): domain Bacteria; kingdom Bacillati; phylum Actinomycetota; class Actinomycetes; order Kitasatosporales; family Streptomycetaceae; genus Streptomyces; species Streptomyces sp. NPDC005574. Next base: position 4,768 of record NZ_JBEXCW010000003.1, on the reverse strand, counting down.
CGCCCGCCCGAGGGGTTTTCCGGTTGTTTGCCTTGCCGTGCCCCGCGCGGAGCGGCGGGCGGGGCCGCGGGTGTGAGCTTGCCGTGAGTTCCCGGGCCGGTTCGGGGGGTGCGGCGCGGCTCCGTCCGCCGCGGCTCAGCCGCCGTCGGCGGAACCGAGGACCAGCGTGATCCGGCGTTCCCCGCCGTCGCGCCGGACGGTCAGGGCGAGTCGGTCCCCGGGGCGGTGGGCGCGGGTCCTGACGATGAGTTCGTCGCCGGAGTGGACACGCCGGCCGTCGACCTCGGTGATGACGTCACCGGCCTCGATGCCGGCCCGGTCACCGGGACCGCCCGCCGTGACCGCGGGGCCGCCGCCGCGGGCCTTCGTGGCGACCCGCGCGCCGTCGCCCGTGTAGTCCAGGTCGAGGTTGACGCCGATCACCGGGTGGGTCGCCCGGCCGCTGTCGATCAACTCCTCGGCGACCCGCTTGGCCTGGTTGGCGGGGATGGCGAAGCCGAGACCTATCGAGCCGGCCTGGCCGTCGTCCGTGCCGGAGCCGCCGTCGGCCGACCGGATCGCCGAGTTGATGCCGATGACGTGGGCCGCGGTGTCGAGGAGGGGCCCGCCGGAGTTGCCCGGGTTGATGGGGGCGTCGGTCTGCAACGCGTCCACGTACGAGACGTCGGTGCCGTCGCTGCTCTCGCCGCCCGCTGTGACGGGCCGCTCCTTGGCGCTGATGACGCCGGAGGTGACGGTGCCCTCCAGGTCGAAGGGGGCGCCGATGGCGACCACCGGGTCACCGACCCGGACGCCGTCCGAGTCGCCGAGGGTCAGCGGCTTGAGCCCGCGGACCCCGGCGACCCTGACGACGGCGAGGTCGTAGCCGCTGTCCCGGCCCACGACGGTGGCCCTGGCGGTGTCCCCGCCGTCGAAGGTCACGGCTATCTCGCCGCCCTCGCCCGCGGACTCCACGACGTGGTTGTTGGTGAGGATGTGTCCCCGGCCGTCGAGGACGAAGCCGGTGCCGGTGGCGGACTCCCCGGCACCGGACTTCCCGGAACCGGTCACGTGCAGGGTGACCACGCCGGGCAGCGCCCGGGCCGCGATCCCCGCCACGCTGTCCGGTGCCCGCCCACCGGGCTGCGGCGCGGCCTGGGGCAGGTCTACGTCACCAAACCCGCCGTCGCGCTCCAGATAGGCGCCTGTGGCCCCGCCGACGCCCCCGGAGACGAGCGCGAGCAGCACGGCACCGCCGACGAGAGCCCTACGACGACGCCGCCGCCGCAACTCCGCCACCGGGACCGCGCCGGTCTGCTGGAGAGGCGCGGCGCCCCGGGCCCAGGGGTCGTAGTTCTCCCAGGGAGTGGACGGGGGCGCGGGAATGGAGGGGGGCGGGGTGTCGTCGGCGGTGCCGTGCGGGGGCGTGGAGAGGGAAGCGGGTGGGGCACCGAGGGGAGTCTGCGCATGGGCGGGGACGGGTGTCTGCGCCGGGGCGGGGAGGGGCGCCCGCGCGGTCAGGGGGTGCCGCACCGGCGGGGCGGGCGCCCAGGGACCGGGCCGGCCGTAGGGCGGGGTGCTGTACGGGTCGGGGTCGTGCGGCGGCTCGGGACGGTCGGCGAGGGGCCCGGCGGGTGGCTCGACGGCGGACACGTGATGTGCCTCGGCATCGGGCAGCTCCCCCGCGCCGGTGGCGGCCGGGACGGGCCGGGCCTCGGCCTGGGCATCGGCATCGGCATCGGCATCGGCATCGGCATCAGGCAGATGCTTCGCGCCGACGGGCGCGGGGATGGCGCGGGCCGGCTCGAACTCGTCCCCGGACACGGAGAACGACACGCGATCGGGGCCGGGGCCGGAACCTGGGCCGGAGGGGGATGCGGACGCGGGAGTCACCGCGGCCTCGGGACCCGGCCGCGCCGGACGTTCGAGGAGGAAGTCACCCTCGTCGGCGGCCGGTGCCGGTCCCGCCGAATCCTGCGGGCGAGCACGGTTCCACCACTTCGCCCGCGTGGGCTTCCCCTCGTTCACTGCACTCCCCCACAGCTGGTGCCCCGGACCTGTCCCTGGATTCAACCAGGTTCACGGGGCACCGCGCGGAGGCAGCTCAGCGGGTGAACGCCGAGGAGGAGGGGGAGGACGTCGCGTCGGGGACGGGCGTGGCGAGCAGGCCCGGGGCGGTGAACTCCCCGGGCCTGGACCACGAGGTCAGGGTCAGCGGCGGACTGGCGCTGAACGGACGTATCAACGGGGACATGACGGCGGCGCCGGCCATGACGGGCGCCGTCAGCGCGTCCACCGCCTCCTCGGTGAGACCCGCGCCGGCGGCGGTGATCCCGGGCAGCAGCGGAGCGGACACCGCGGTCGAGGCCGCCGCCGGGACGTGGCCCAGCGTGGACCGCTGTCCGAGCCCCTGCGCGAGCAGGGAGCCACGGCGTCGCTGGGTCTCCGGACCGGTGACCGCTCCGGAGCCCTGGGTGCGGGCCGGTGTGACATTGCTGCCGGTGCCGGTGCCACCGCGGGCGTCCGCGGCCGTGTCGCTCGGCACGCCGCCGGTGACACCGCCGAGGGCGATCGCGGCCAGGGACACCGCTCCGGCCGCGGCGAACGCGAACCGCATGCCGCGCGAGGCCGACCGCTCGGCCTCGTGCCGGCTGACGTCGTGGATGCGGAAGCCGCGGTCCGCCGAAGCGGCCGCCGGCAGCACGGAGGAGTGCGGCCGGACGGGCACGTAGGAGAACTCGAAGCGCTCCGAACGCCTCGCCCCGAAGGCACCGGAGCCTCCGGGGACGCCGAACGCTCCCCCGGGTGACCGGCCGTCGTCGGAGGTGCCGCCGCCGGGCAGCCCCTGGAGGCGGGCCAGGAAACTCTCGGAGGGCGGAGGCGGGGCGGCCTCCGCGAAGACGTTCTTCAGCCGGCGCTGCGCGTCGGCCTCGGCCTTGCACTTCGCGCAGGTGGCGAGGTGGGCGAGGACGCGGTCGCGGGACTCGTGGCCGAGCTCTCCGTCCACCAGGGCGGCGAGCCGGTCGCCCAGGTGCTGCTCGGCCAGGAGCCGTTCTGCGGAATTGGGTCGAGATCCACTCACGCGGTCGCGCCCCCTCCTCCCAGAGCGGGCACACGGGCCATGAAGGAACGGCGCTCGGCGCGTGCTTCCGGCGAGCGGTGCGCGAGGGCCTTGCGCAGCTGCGAGCGGCCGCGGTGGATACGGGAGCGGACCGTGCCGAGCTTGACGCCCAGGGTCGCGGCGATCTCCTCGTACGAGAGGCCCTCGATGTCGCACAGGACGACCGCCGCGCGGAACTCGGGGGCGAGGGTGTCCAGAGCCTGCTGCACGTCCGCGTCGAAGTGGGCGTCGTTGAACAGCTGCTGCGGGGACGGCTCGCGGCTGGGCAGCCGCTCGGCCGCGTCCTCGCCGAGCGCGTCGAAACGGATGCGCTGCTTGCGGCGGACCATGTCCAGGAACAGGTTGGTGGTGATGCGGTGCAGCCAGCCCTCGAAGGTGCCGGGCGAGTACGTCGACAGCGAGCGGAAGACGCGGACGAAGACCTCCTGCGTGAGGTCCTCGGCGTCGTGCTGGTTACCGGTCAGGCGATAGGCCAGGCGGTAGACACGGCCGCTGTGGGTGCTGACGATGTCCTCCCAGGTCGGAGGAGTCCACGCCGGCCCGTCCGCCTCGGTCGCGAAGGTCGCGGTCTGGGCGTGCTCGGCGGCGTGACTGTGGTCAGCAGCGGTGTCGTTCACGGATCTCGGCCTGCCCGCCGATCCGAGAAGGCGCCGGAGCGCTCCTCCCCGATCCACAGACGTAGCCGCACCTCCCCTGTCGGCTCTGATGGTGTCCAGCGGAGCCCCTACCATAGCCACCTCGCCCGTTAGCTCCGGATAAGCGGTTTTACGAGAAATTGATGTGCGCTGACCCGGCTCGTGCGGCCTCGTCGGCGGCCGCCGGAGGCCCGGTCCCGCATCGTGATCCAACTGTGTCCCCCCGCGTCGTCCCGCACCCCTCTAAACGCCCGGTCCCATCAGCAGGTTCCCGGCAGCAACGGATACAGTCACGCCCAGGCAACCACGGGGACAGGAGAGGGTCATTACCGGCAACCGGCAGACGAGCTGGGCGTTCGCCGACGCCTACGTCGCCGAGGACGAAGTGCTGCGCTGGACCCGCGACCGGGCCCGTGAGGCGGGGCTGCGCTCGGTGTCGCCCGGCACGGGCGCGGCCCTGCGGTTGCTGGCGGCCTCGGTCGACGCGAAGGCGGTCGCGGAGATCGGCACCGGCACCGGCGTCTCCGGGATCCATCTTCTGCACGGCATGCGGCCGGACGGGGTACTGACCACCGTGGACCCGGAGCCGGAGCACCAGCAGTTCGCCCGCCAGGCCTTCCGGGCGTGCGGGTTCGCCAGCAACCGGGCCCGCTTCATCCCGGGCCGCGCCCTGGACGTCCTGCCCCGGCTCGCGGACGCCGGCTACGACCTCGTCTTCTGCGACGGCGACCGGCTGGAGTTCCTGGACTACCTCGCTGAATCGTTGCGCCTGCTGCGCCCCGGTGGCCTGGTGGTCTTCGAGGGCGTCTTCGCCAACGGCCGGACCGTGGACTCGGGGCCGCAGCCCACCGAGGTGCTGCGGCTGCGGGAGTTGCTGCGCACGGTGCGTGAGAGCCAGGAACTGGTGCCGTCACTGCTCCCCGTGGGTGACGGGCTGCTCTGCGCCGTCAAGCGCTGACCCCCCCCCGCCCCCCGTCGCGGGCGGCCGCAGAGGGCGGAAAACAGTCGCCCCGGCACCGCGTGCGGTGCCGGG